>NZ_JASCOY010000018.1:0-78718 GCF_029960075.1 Pseudomonas sp. PS02290 | reverse complement strand
CGCTTGGCGTCTTCCTCGGCTTTCTTCTTCGCGTCGTCTTCGGCTTTCTTCTTGGCTATATCAGCCAATTGTTTCTCTTCGGCGGTTTTCTTCGCGTCATCCGCTTTTTTGGCTTCGGCTTTCTTGGCGTCGTCCGCAGCTTTTTTAGCGTCATCGGCTTTTTTGGCGTCGTCAGCTTTCTTCGCTTCCTCGGCCTTTTGTTCTTCGGCTTTTTGAGCGGCATCGGCTTTCTTTTGTTCCGCCGCCTTCACTGCCTCTTGCTCAACTTTTTTCTGCTCCATCTGCTCGACTTCGGTTTGTCGCGCAGCGGATTTCTTCGCCTCACCGGCAAGCTTCTGGTTGGTCTGGGTGGTCGCCTGACTTTTTGATTTCAACTGATAGAGCGTGGCCTGAACGATGGGCCTGGCTTCAGGAAGCTCAGGCGTCATTGCGAAGCTGACGAACAACAAACCAAAAATCAGGACGTGCAGTCCCACCGCCCAGACGGACGGCCAGAAGTAGCTTTCCGAGGCGGACGGCTCTCGAATCGGCTGCATCAGGGGGCCTCGGTAATCAAACCAACGTTCCCGACCCCGGCCTTCTGCAACCCGCCCATCGTGCCCATGACGGCGCCGTAGTCGACCGTCTTGTCACCACGGATGAACACTTGAGTCTGCTTGCCGGCGTCACGACCGGCGGCAATGATCTTGGTCACTGCGCTGGTCAGTTGCGGCAAGGTCATCGCCTTGTCCATTTGCTTGTCGGTGTCGACTTCGCTGCCAAGGTTCCAGTAGTAGGTCTTGTCAGCCTTGATCGAGATCGTCAGGACCTGATTGTTGTTGTCCTGCGGCAAAGCCTCGCTGGAGACCTTGGGCAGATCAACTTTCACGCCCTGGTTGATCATCGGAGCCGTCACCATGAAGATGACCAGCAGCACCAGCATCACGTCGATGTACGGCACCACGTTCATTTCGGCGACCGGCTTGCGCTTGTTGCGTCGGCCGCGAGCGATTAAAGCCATTGGGAAATACCTGCTTATTCTTCGCTGGTGTGCACTTTACGGTGCAGGATCGCCTGGAACTCGTCGGCGAATGTGTAGTAGCGACCGATCAGGTTCTCGCCACGAGCGGCGAAACGGTTGTAAGCGATGACCGCAGGGATCGCTGCGAACAGGCCGATGGCGGTAGCGATCAGTGCTTCGGCGATACCCGGTGCAACGGTGGCCAGAGTGGCTTGCTGCGCAGTGGCCAGGCCGCGGAAGGAGTTCATGATCCCCCAGACGGTACCGAACAGACCGATGTACGGACTGGTCGAACCCACGGTTGCCAGGAATGGCAGGCTCTGCTCGAGTTTTTCTTCTTCACGGGAGATCGCGACGCGCATGGCACGTGCAACACCTTCCATGACCGCGTCCGGATCAACGCCTGCCTGCTGACGCAGACGGGAGAATTCCTTGAAGCCCGCGCGGAAGATCTGCTCTACGCCGGAATCCGGGTCCGGGTTGCTGCCGGCCTGACGGTAGAGCTTGGACAGATCGATGCCTGACCAGAAGCGCTCTTCGAAACTGTCCAGAGCCTTGCGCCCGGCGCGCAGCATGGCGCTGCGCTGAAAAATCATGATCCACGAGGTGACCGAGGCGGCCACCAGGATCAGCATCACTAACTGCACAACCACGCTGGCATTGCTGACCAAACTCCACATGGAGGAATGGTCGACGACGTTAGCTTCCACGCTGTATCTCCTGCTCTGAATGTGTACCCGCGCCGCCATGCCCGGCAAAGGCCGTGCGCAGAGCTTCGGGAATGGCCCGGGGTTTCAAACTGTCGGCGCGCACACACGCCACCAAAAACTGCCCTTCGCAGAGCAGCACATCATCCGCAGCCCGCCTGACCTGTTGCTGAAAACGCAGGCTGGCGCGGTTCAATTCGATTACTTCGGCGCTGATCAGCAGCTCGTCGTCCAGCCGCGCGGGCTTGTGGTACCGAGCCTCGCTTGAATGCACGACGAACAACAGGTTCTCGATACCCGCCATTGCGGATTGGGCAAAGCCCAGTTCCCGCAGTCGCTCGGTTCGAGCCCGCTCCATGAATTTCAGGTAATTGACGTAGTAAACGATGCCGCCGGCATCGGTGTCCTCGTAATAAACGCGACAACGATGTGCGAACGACTGAGCCCCGTTTTGCGCGCGCATACTCTAGTGCTTACTCCTCAGGTTGCCAATCCGGCCAGGCAACTGTTTTTCATCGTTTTTACTGCCCGCAACGCGTCACTTTGCGGTGACTGCCCGTCAGACCATCAAACACCCGAATAAATCGGTTGATCGTGCATTTATTCGTCAGGGTCTTCGACCGGTTCATCCATCACCGCCCGGTCGCCCATCCGCGAGGGGATGTTCAGACCGAAGTGCAGATACGCATGCCGCGTGACCATGCGGCCGCGAGGTGTGCGCATCATATAGCCTTGCTGAATCAAATAGGGCTCCAGCACGTCCTCAATTGTGTGTCGTTCTTCGCTGATGGCGGCCGCGAGGTTATCCACCCCGACCGGCCCGCCATCGAACTTCTCGATCATCGTCAGCAGCAAGCGTCGATCCTGATGATCGAAACCGCGTTCGTCGACGTCCAGCAGGTTCAGCGCAAGGTCTGCAATCGCCTTGGTGATCTCGCCCTTGGCGCGCACCTCGGCGAAATCCCGCACCCGACGCAGCAGCCGGTTGGCGATCCGTGGCGTTCCCCGTGCACGACGGGCAATCTCGAATGCGCCTTCTTCCTCGATGTACAGACCGAGAATTTTCGCCGAGCGCGACACGATCGTGGCCAGATCCGCAGTGCTGTAGAACTCAAGACGCTGCACGATACCGAATCGGTCACGCAGCGGATTGGTCAGCATGCCCGCGCGGGTTGTCGCACCCACCAGCGTGAACGGCGGCAGATCGAGCTTGATGGAGCGCGCCGCAGGGCCTTCACCGATCATGATGTCCAGCTGGAAATCTTCCATCGCCGGGTACAGCACTTCCTCGACGATGGGGGACAGACGGTGGATTTCGTCGATGAACAGCACGTCGTGGGGCTCAAGATTGGTGAGAATCGCCGCAAGATCCCCCGGCCGTTCGAGCACAGGGCCCGAGGTGCTCTTGATCGAAACGCCCATTTCCTGCGCGATGATATGCGCCAGTGTGGTTTTACCCAGGCCCGGCGGACCAAAGATCAGCGTGTGGTCAAGCGCTTCACTGCGGCCGCGCGCCGCCTGAATGAACAGCTCCATCTGCTCACGCACGGTGGGCTGACCAATGTAGTCGGCCAGGCTCAGCGGCCGGATCGCACGGTCCAGTTGCTCGTCACGGTCACGCCCGGTGGCGGCGATCAGACGGTCGGCATCTATCACTTACAGCATCCCCTTCAGTGCGCGGCGAATGAGGTCTTCGCTGCTGAGATTCTTGTCCTTGATCGCGGTCACTGCCTTGCTCGCTTCCTGGGGCTTGTAGCCCAGGGAAATCAACGCGCTGACGGCATCCGACTCCGCCGTCGCCACGGCCATCGGCGCGCCCGGCCCGTCCGATACCAGCGCGAAGGTGCCCGGCAACGAATCCCACGCCTTGAAGCGATCCTTCAACTCGACCAGCAACCGCTCGGCGGTCTTCTTGCCAACGCCCGGGACTCGGGTCAGCGCGGAGGTATCCTGCGCCTGGACACAGCGCACCAACTCGTCCACTTCCAGCGTCGACATCAGGGCCAGGGCCAGTTTCGGCCCGACACCGTTCAGACGAATCAGCTCGCGGAACATCTCGCGATCACGCTTCTCGTAGAACCCGAACAGCAGGTGCGCGTCCTCACGAACCACCAGATGAATATGCAGTGTCACGGTTTCGCCCAGATGAGGCAGGCGATACAGCGTGGTCATGGGCACTTCGACTTCGTAACCCACGCCGTTGACATCCAGTACCAGATGCGGCGGCTGCTTCTCGACCAACGTACCGCGTAGACGTCCAATCACGAATCAAATCCTTTCCAGAGGCCCGTTGCTGCGACGGGCCGTGCTAACGCAAATAATGCCATCAGAGCCGCAGACGACCGCCACGACTGCGCGCGGTATTGAGGCCGTGAGGGATGAGGCTGGATCGGGTATGCGCGTGACACATGGCAATTGCCAGTGCATCCGACGCATCCACCTGGGGTTTGGTGGTCAGCTTGAGCAGATGCATGACCATCATCATCACCTGATCCTTGTTGGCGCCTCCCGTCCCTGCGACGGCCTGCTTGACCTGGGTCGCGGTGTACTCGGCGATTTCCAGGCCTTCTTCGGCGCCTGCAACGATCGCTGCACCCCGGGCCTGACCCAGCTTCAAGGCCGAGTCGGGGTTGCGCGCCATAAACACCTTTTCGATGCCCATGGTCACGGGACCGTACGTCTGAATGACCTCGCGTACGCCGCGGTATACAATCTGCAGCCGCTCATGGAGCAAGCCTGTGCCCGTGCGAATGCAGCCCGAGGCCACGTACTCGCAGCCGCGCCCGGTATCACGCACCACGCCAAACCCGGTAATTCGTGAACCGGGGTCGATACCTAAAATAAGAGTCATAACGCCTGCAGCTTGAGAGGTAACGCGAACAATTGGACGCAGCATAAAGGCAGAAGCCGGAGGCCGATAGCGTTGATCATCAACGCTTCGTGCGCTCCGGCCTCAAGTTCCGAACGGGCGAAGGATCAGCCGAGCTGCTCCAGCACCTCGTCCGGGATTTCGGCGTTGGAATAGACGTTCTGCACGTCATCCAGGTCTTCCAGCATATCGATCAGCTTGAGGACCTTTTCCGCCATGTCCAGATCGAGCACCGCACTGGTGGTCGGCTGCATCACAATCTCCGCATCGGCAGGCGTGAAACCAGCGGCTTCCAGGGCGTTGCGCACGGCATAGAAACTGGAGAACGACGTGAATACGTCAATGGAGCCGTCTTCGTGGGTGACCACGTCGTCAGCGTCCGCTTCCATGGCAGCTTCCATCAGCGCGTCTTCGTCAACGCCCGGTGCGAAGGATATCTGCCCCTTGCGCTCGAACAGATAGGACACCGAACCGTCAGTCCCCAGGTTTCCACCGCATTTGCTGAACGCATGGCGCACGGCCGCAGCGGTCCGGTTGCGGTTGTCGGTCATGGTTTCGACCATCACCGCAACGCCACCCGGGCCGTAGCCTTCATAACCCAGTTCAACCATGTCATCGGCATCGGCAGCCCCGGCACCGCGAGCGATGGCGCGGTCGATGATGTCGCGACTCATGTTCGCGCCAAGGGCCTTGTCCTGGGCCAGACGCAGACGCGGGTTCGACGCCGGATCACCTCCGCCCTGACGGGCAGCGACGGTCAGTTCGCGGATCCACTTGGTGAAGATCTTGCCTTTCTTGGCATCCTGACGCTCTTTGCGGTGCTTGATGTTCGCCCACTTGGAATGACCAGCCATAACACGCTCCAAACCTTGAAACACGCACGCCCGCGCTTGATCGCTCAAACGCAGACGCTTCACTCGAATCTGTGCCCGGTATGGGCGGGGATCAGGGCGGACCGAATCGTCAGTCCGCCGAGCCCCATGTTCTACAAGGCCTACACGGCTTACTCAGCCTTCGGCGTCTCGCGCAGGCGGATGTGCAGCTCGCGCAGTGCCTTGGCATCAACCACGCCCGGAGCCTGGGTCATCACGTCCGCAGCGCTCTGGGTTTTCGGGAAGGCAATGACTTCACGAATGGACTGAGCACCGGTCATCAGCATGACCAGACGATCCAGACCGAACGCCAGGCCACCGTGGGGCGGCGCGCCGTACTTCAGTGCGTCGAGCAGGAAGCCGAACTTCTCTTGCTGTTCGTCTTCGGAAATACCCAACAGACGGAACACGGCCTGCTGCATTTCCTTGCGGTGGATACGGATCGAACCGCCACCCAGCTCAGTGCCGTTCAGCACCATGTCGTACGCGCGGGACAGCGCGGTCGCAGGGTTGGCCTCCAGCTCTTCAGGCGAGCATTTCGGCGCGGTGAACGGGTGGTGCAGCGCAGAGAAGCTGCCGTCGTCGTTTTCTTCGAACATCGGGAAGTCGACGACCCACATCGGCGCCCACTCGCAGGTGAGCAGGTTCAGGTCGTGGCCCAGCTTGATGCGCAGGGCGCCCAATGCTTCGCTGACAATTTTGAATTTGTCGGCGCCGAAGAACACGATGTCGCCGTCCACTGCACCCACGCGATCAAGGATCACGTTGAGGTTGGCTTCAGGGATGTTCTTGACGATCGGCGACTGCAGGCCTTCGACGCCCTTGGCGCGCTCGTTGACCTTGATGTAGGCCAGACCTTTGGCGCCGTAGATACCGACGAACTTGGTGTAGTCGTCGATCTTGCTGCGCGGCATGCTCGCGCCGCCGGGAACGCGCAGCGCCGTGACACGGCACTTCGGATCGTTCGCCGGACCGCTGAACACTTTGAAATCCACTGCCTGAAGCTGATCGGCAACGTCAACCAGCTCAAGCGGGTTACGCAGGTCTGGCTTGTCGGAACCGTAGCGACGCATGGCTTCTTCAAAGGTCATGTGCGGGAAGTCAGCGAACTCCACATCCAGCACTTCCTTGAAGAGCTTGCGGACCATGGTCTCGGTGATGCCCATGATGTCGGCTTCGTTGAGGAAGCTGGTCTCGATGTCGATCTGAGTGAATTCAGGCTGACGATCGGCACGCAGGTCTTCGTCACGGAAGCACTTGGCGATCTGATAATAGCGGTCGAAACCGGCAACCATCAGCAGCTGTTTGAACAACTGAGGCGATTGCGGCAGGGCGAAAAAGCTGCCTGGGTGGGTACGGCTTGGTACCAGGTAATCACGGGCGCCTTCCGGCGTGGCGCGGGTGAGGATCGGCGTCTCGACATCGAGGAAGCCGTTGCCGTCCAGGAAGCCACGGATGCTGGAAGTGATGCGCGAGCGAAGGCGCAGCTTTTCAGCCATCTCCGGACGACGCAGGTCGATGAAGCGATAACGCAGGCGGGTTTCTTCACCGACGTCGGAGTACTCGTTGAGCGGGAACGGCGGGGTTTCCGACTCGTTGAGCACTTCCAGCTCATAGCCCAGCACTTCGATCGCGCCCGACGCCATGTTCGGGTTGACGGCGCCGGCAGGACGCGCACGCACTTTACCGGTCAGCTTGACCACGTATTCGCTGCGAACGCGGTCGGCGATGGCGAAGGTGTCAGCACGATCCGGATCGAAAACCACCTGGGCCAGGCCTTCACGATCGCGAATATCGAGGAAAATCACCCCCCCGTGGTCGCGACGGCGATGGACCCATCCGCAAAGGGTAATTTCCTGACCTTCCAGGCTCTCGTTCAGTTGGCCGCAATAATGGCTGCGCATCATGATCGTGTGTTCACTTCTCGTAATTCGGAATTCGATGGAGCTTTCGCCCGTCGCCGGTGCAAGGGTGCGCAAGCTTTGGCATGCAGTCCAACCTGACGGTCAATCCTGCCTCCCACAGTAAGGCGGGAGATTATATAGGGATAATCATCGCTGTGCAGCCGCCCAGCCCGATACCGGGCAAGAAGATGTCGGCACACGGCGTGGATGCCGCAGTGCCGCCAGGGAATGCAGGCCCGCCGCAACGGGCCCGCTGAAATCAGGTCAGGTCGGGGACGGCGTCAGCCGCAGGCCCTCGGCACTCAAGACGTGCGCCACGCACACGACGCGGATCAGCCCGCTGAAATTCTTGACGCCGCCGTAACGCAGGTGGACCTCGCGATCGACGTAGGACAGCACGGCGTTGATGGAGCAATCGTTGAATCGTGCCATTTCGGACAGAATATTCCAGTACACCTCCTCAAGTCGCAGGCATGTGGCCAGCCCATTGAGCCTCACCGACCTGGAGTGCGGCTGGGCCAGGCTCATGTTGAAATTTTCGATAAACGGGTCGCCCCGGGCGTTCAGACACTGGGTCGGCTCCCATCCCTCTCGGGCAATATTCAGGTTCATGCAGGTCCCCCTCGTTGCGATTACGGATATGGCATCGGCACCTTCGCAATCAGTTGAAAAGAGGTGTCTATCAAGCCGTATTCCAAAGGGCGCAACCAGCAGAAGGAGCACTCTGAACCTGTAGGAGATCACCACGCTGCAGGGGTGATTTTCGAGAGTGAGCAAACGACTCAGACCCGATCCTAATCGGGGTGTTAAATATGTATTTTTCGCTGGTTTATTTCTTCCCGCTCACCCGATTGCGGACGTCAGCGTGACTCGGAAAAAGAGGGCGAACGCGTTTCACAGGTGAGCGTTGTGAGCTAAAGGATTTCACACAGAGGGTGGATCAGGAGGGGATTGTCGCGCGCGGCGAGTGAAAGCAGTGGGGAGCGGGCACCCGTTACGTTGCCCGCACCTGTATTGCGTTGATCAGCTGTGGATGACTGAGCTTCTGATTATTGGGTTTCCAGCATCGAGCGCAGCATCCAGGCCGTTTTCTCATGCACTTGCATGCGCTGGGTCAGCAAGTCCGCCGTTGGCTCGTCGCTTACTTTGTCCAGCAACGGGAAAATGCCACGGGCCGTACGGGTGACTGCTTCCTGCCCCTGAACCAGCGAACGAATCATGTCCTCGGCAGCGGGTACGCCCTCTTCTTCCTTGATCGACGACAAGCGTGCATAGGTCGAATAGGTGCCCGGCGCCGGGAAGCCCAGTGCGCGGATACGTTCGGCGATTTGATCCACCGCCAGCGCCAGTTCGTTGTATTGCTCTTCAAACATCAGGTGCAGGGTACGAAAAGCCGGGCCAGTCACGTTCCAGTGAAAGTTATGGGTTTTCAGATACAACACGTAGGTGTCTGCCAGCAGGCGGGAAAGACCGTCCACGATGGACTTGCGATCTTCTTCGCTGATGCCGATATCGATTGCCATGTTCAGCCCTCTTCAATGATGGTTTTTTTCAAACGACTGCCGACCACTCTACCAAGACCATGGACCCTGCGCAGCCATCTGTCGGGATTAGTTCAGTCACGGGGCCGCAGTCAGGCCCGCTTCCTTTAATAGCAACGATCAGCGTAACGGTTTGTTTATCCCGGCCGCTCTGGAACGAGCCTCTTACCAGAATCGAAAAAAACCGACATACCGCCACTATCACCCGCGAACACATGCGCTAAGCACTTGATTTGAGTAGCTCTCGGCTTTGCTGTTAAATACAGACGCGCTGCCGCCAAAGTGCCGTCCGGCGGCAGTGCGTAGGCGGGACCGACACTCGTGCATCACGCCTCCCTTTTCTCCCGAAGCGTACCGAAGGTCACCCGCTATTTCCTTGTGATCCATCTTAATGTGAGTCATCGAAATGTTGAAAATAGTCCACCTGCTAACGGGCGCAGCTGCCCTGCTGCTGTCTTTCATCCCTAGCCTGCGTAGTGAAGCGCTGTCTTCTTACCTGTCCCAACCGGATGCGCTGTACCTGGCGCTCTTCGGCCTCATCAACCTGGTGCTTGCGCCGGTGATTCCTTACTGGAACAAAGGTCCACGTCATCAACTGCAAAACCTGGTCAGCGGCTTGCTCGTGCTGGCTGTCGTGCTTCAAATCCTCACGCTGGTCGTTCCGCTGGAAACCATTGCCGGCCAGCCAGCCGTCCTGGTCAGCCTGCTCGCCGTCGTTATTGCCGTGGCGTTGCACCTGGCGGTCAGCTTCTACCGTTCCTCTCCTGCGCCTGCCGCACAGTCCCAGGATCTGGGCAACCGCGATACAGGCACGGTGAAGTGGTTCAACACCTCCAAAGGCTTCGGATTCATTTCCCGTGATTCGGGCGACGATATCTTCGTGCACTTTCGCGCCATTCGCGGAGAAGGCCACCGCGTTCTGGTCGAAGGCCAGCGCGTCGAGTTTTCGGTGATGAACCGCGACAAAGGCCTGCAAGCGGAAGACGTCATCGCTGCGCTTCCGCGCCGCTAACGTTGCCGCATAAAAAACCGCGCTCACAAGCGCGGTTTTTTTTGGCTGAAATTCCTGCCCTCAGCTCTTTCTCCCTTAATAGTGAGGGGGACGCGAGTCTTCAGCGAACCCGTCGCCCTGCCCGCCCATTTCCTCCTGACGCTTGATCAGGGCAGCGATCTGTAATTCCAGACGATCAAGGCTGCGCTGCTGGGCGACCAATACGTCGTTGAGGGCCTGAATCGTATCGTCCTGAAAGGCCAGTCGACTTTCCAGCTCCATGACACGGGATTCGAGATCCATGGTCAGTCCTCCTTAAAGGTGAATGCTTCGGTCAATCCGGACTTCAGTTGCGAGGTGATCCGGGCAACCTCATCCGGTGAATAAGGCTTGGCGGGATGCTTTCCCCACACCGGCGCAGGCCAGGCCGCGTCGCCGACCCGGCGAACAATGACATGCATATGCAGCTGATTGACCACATTACCCAGCGCAGCCACGTTCATCTTGTCGGCCTGAAACGTACGATCAAGTACGGCCGAGAGGTAGGTGGTTTCTTTCCACAACTGCGCCTGCTCCGCTTCGGACAGTTGGAACACTTCACTGATGTCCGGACGCTTCGGCACCAGAATGAACCATGGGTAATTGGAATCATTGGACAGCAGCAGCGTGCACAGCGGGAAGTCGCCGATCGGTAGTGTGTCTTGCAGCAAGCGCGGATCTAGAACAAACACGTAAATACTCCTGATCGCGGATTAGATGGGCTGAGCCGATTGACTGGCCCGATAAACAAGTCCTGGGTAGCGGGAAGGATACTCGCGAATTCCGCACGATTCATCCGGCACCGCGGTTCTGGGCATTTTGCGGATCTGCTGTTGATCGGCAAGCACTGCACGTCCGCTTCGCACCAGAAACGCGCGAAAAATACCGCCACGCACTTCCTTGAAGCAGGGAGCCGCCCGCTCAGGCCGGGCAGAACCAGGCACCGGATTATGACTCCGCTCAGATAACACGGGCCTCACGCACGATATTCCTAGGGGCCGCTGCGGTCATGATGCCCGGCATGGCGCCGAAACCGAATCGGAAGAACCAAACGCAGGCACTTTGCGGCATGACGCACCAAAACGACCCAGCTGGGGCCCGAATATGTGACAGCTATCCGCGATTTACCCACCGCTTGGGGGTAACAGGTAACGTTAGTGACATTTCATCGCGCTAGTCTCAAGAAAATTCGGGTTGCAAAGTAAGCCATCGAAAATATTTTTATCGTTTTGATTCAGTAGCTTGGAGTCGACATCGAATGTTTTTACAACGCTTCCGACATTTTTTTCATATTCGTCGAAATTTTGTGCACGGTTGTTGCTTTGTCACACACAAGCTTGAAGACGAGCGTGTCGAGAGACAGGCCGGGACCGAAGGGATGCAACGGCGTTTGACAAGGTAGCTGGAGCGTCTGGATTCGATGAGGGTGTGAATGAATCCAGCGCTCAAAGTAACCCGGTAGTTGCACGGTTTAACGAATCAGGAGCTGTTCAGTAGCGACATGGACAGTGCTGGCGGCGACGAGGCCGTAAAGAAATTGAAAGGGTAGGTTCGTAACTATCGCCATTAATGTCAGCGTGCTGTAAATTTCGCCGACACCAAAAAGAAAGAAGCCGGCCAGATAAAAAAACAGGTGGACGGCAGTACTCTTCTTAAAAACCAAAGGAGCAAAGTCACGATGAGAGTGATGAAGTGGAGCGCAATCGCACTGGCCGTTACTGCAGCCAGCACCCAATTGGCATCGGCTGCGGCATTCGTAAGCGATCAGTCCGAAGCAACTGGTTTTGTAGAGGGGAGCAAGCTGGATGTTAAGGCTCGTAACTACTACTTCAACCGTCATATCCTGCACAACGAATCCAAAAAAGACCAACGCGATTGGACCCAAGGCTTCTGGGGTAACTTCACCTCTGGTTACACTCAAGGCCTGATTGGCGTGGGGATCGACGCCTTCGGTTATGCTGGATTCAAACTCAGCGGTGATGATAAGCACTCCGGCTCTGGCAACCTAACAACTGACACTACACCCAATTCCGACGGGTTCTTCGACAACCATGACAGCTTTGGTAAGGCGGGTGCAGCTGTAAAATTCCGCGTCTCCAAAACCGAATTGAAAATCGGTGACATGCAGCCTCAGAACCCTGTTTTCGCGGTCGGTGGCTCGCGACTGTTGCCACAGACTGCGAGTGGTTTGAGCTTGCAGAGCAGCGAGATCAAAGGTCTCGATGTTGAAGCCGGTCACTTCTATTCCGGTACTAGCCAGAACGATACCAGCCATGACGGTAGTATCTTCGCCACCTACGCAGGCGTCGAAGCTAAAACTGCTGATTTCGGCGGCGGTAAATACTCCATCACCGACAATCTGGGCGTTGGTTTCTACTACGCCAAATTGGAAGACGTGTGGAACCAGTACTACGGCAACATCAACTACGCCCTGCCGTTGACTGACGACCAAGCCCTGGCTTTCGACTTCAACATCTACAACACAAAAGATACCGGCAGCGCCAAAGCAGGCTCCATCAGCAACACCGCATGGTCGGGTTCGGCGGCCTACTCTTTCCTGGCAGCACATACGTTGACACTCGCGTTCCAGAAAGTTAACGGCGATACGCCGTTCGACTATATCGGTATCGGTGACAACAACAAAGGCGGCGACTCGATCTTCCTTGCGAACTCGATTCAATACTCCGACTTTAACGCCCCAGGCGAGAGATCGTGGCAAGGTCGTTACGACCTGAACATGGCACCCTACGGTGTTGCGGGTTTGAGCTTCATGGCCCGTTACGTCAGCGGTACCAACATTGATGGTACTCATACGCCTTCGAACAGCGCTTACACTGGTTTTTACGGTGCTGACGGCAGCCACCACGAGACCAACGTCGAGGCCAAGTATGTCGTTCAGGCTGGCCCTGCGAAAGACCTGTCGTTCCGTATCCGTCAAGCCTGGCACCGCGCCAATGCCGACGAAGGCGAAGGCGATATCAACGAGTTCCGTCTGATCGTCGACTACCCGATTTCGGTCCTGTAATCGCACTGTCTGACACTCGTTAAAGAAAAGCCCGGCCCTTGCGCCGGGCTTTTTCATGGGCGCACGGTTGACAATCCCTCCCCTCGCGGCGCCCGCCCGGCCTGTACTCAGCGATACCACCACCGTACAATGCCGGGTCATTTCCCAGTCACCGCAACCGACAACGGCCGACCATGCGTACCAGTCAATATTTGCTCGCCACACAGAAAGAAACGCCATCCGATGCGGTCGTGATCAGCCATCAGCTGATGCTTCGTGCCGGCATGATCCGCAAACTTGCCTCCGGTCTCTATACCTGGCTCCCCATGGGCCTGCGGGTACTGCGCAAGGTCGAAGCGGTGGTTCGCGAAGAGATGAACGCAGCGGGCGCGCTGGAAGTGTTGATGCCGGGCATTCAGCCGGCAGAGCTGTGGCAGGAATCGGGCCGCTGGGAACAGTACGGCCCTGAGCTGTTGCGCCTGAAAGACCGTCACGATCGTGATTTCTGCGCGGGCCCGACCCACGAAGAGGTCATCACCGATCTGGCCCGCAACGAACTCAACAGCTATAAACAGCTGCCCATCAACATGTATCAGATCCAGACCAAATTCCGTGACGAAATCCGCCCGCGCTTCGGTTTGATGCGCGGCCGCGAGTTCATCATGAAGGACGCCTATTCCTTCCATGCGACCCAGGATTCCCTTCAGGAAACCTACGACCGCATGCATCAGGCGTACTGCAACGTGTTCACTCGTCTGGGCCTGAACTTCCGCCCGGTCGTGGCCGACAACGGCTCTATTGGCGGCGCGGGCTCCCATGAGTTTCACGTGCTGGCCGAGTCCGGCGAAGACGACATCGTGTTCAGCGACACCTCCGACTACGCCGCGAACATCGAAAAGGCTGAAGCCATTCCGCGCGAGGCCAGCCGCCCTGCCCCGACTGAAGAGCTGCGCCTTGTCGACACCCCTGACGCCAAGACCATTGCGGCCCTGGTCGAGCAGTTCAATCTGCCAATCGAAAAGACCGTCAAGACGCTGGTTGTGCATGCCGCTGAAGAAGGCAAGCTGATTGCGCTGATTATCCGTGGCGATCACGAGCTCAACGAAATCAAGGCGTCCAATCTGGAGCAAGTCGCCAGCCCTCTGGTCATGGCCTCCGAAGCCGAACTGCGCGATGCCATTGGCGCCGGTGCGGGTTCGCTCGGCCCGCTGAATCTGCCGCTGCCCTGCATCATCGACCGCTCGGTTGAGCTGATGAGCGACTTCGGTATTGGCGCGAACATCGATGACAAGCACTACTTCGGCGTCAACTGGGAGCGGGACCTGCCGGTTCCGACTGTCGCTGACCTGCGTAACGTTGTCGCCGGCGACCCGAGCCCGGATGGTCAGGGCAACGTGATCATCAAGCGCGGCATCGAAGTCGGTCACATCTTCCAGCTGGGCACCAAGTACAGCGACGCGATGAAGTGCCAGGTGCTGGGCGAGAACGGCAAGCCGGTCACACTGACCATGGGCTGCTACGGGATTGGTGTGTCGCGCGTTGTGGCTGCCGCGATCGAGCAGAACAACGACGCAAACGGCATCATCTGGAGCGACGCGCTCGCGCCTTTCCAGATCGCCCTCGTGCCGCTGCGCTACGAAACCGATGCGGTCAAAGAGGCAACCGACACGCTGTACGCCGAACTGACGGCTGCCGGCTTCGAAGTGTTGCTGGATGACCGCGACAAGAAGACCAGCCCGGGGATCAAGTTCGCTGACATGGAACTGATCGGCATTCCGCATCGCATCGTGGTCAGTGACCGTGGTCTTGCCGAGGGTAACCTCGAATACAAGAGCCGCACCGAAGCCGAAGCGCAGGCCCTGCCTGTCGCCGATGTGTTGTCTTTCATCAAGGACCGGATCAAGCGCTGACCGGATTGCGCGCCTGCGATTGTGCAGGCGCGCTTTCATCCGCCACGCCTCTGCTATGCGCCTTACCTGCACCTAGAGATCTCATGTTCAAGCGAAATCCCTCACGTCTCGCAGGCGCTGTGTTGTGCACCAGCCTGTTTCTCGGCGGCTGTGCCAATCATCTGTCTCAACGCAGCGAGCATGAAGAACGTGTCGAGCGCAAATTGCTCGACCACAGTTTTCAGGTCGACCTTGGCGAACCCAAGACGCTGGAATTGCCCCAGCGCCGGATACGCATCCACGAGCTGAAAACCTTCGACATCACCGAATTCGAAGTCACCCGGCACTACGACCGGTACACGCCATATCAGCCGTGGCGGGAAGTCTATGAAATCCCGCTGGGCGCGGTGGCCATCGTCGCAGGCATCGGCGCCAATGTGGTCAACGTACTGACGTTTGGCAGTCTGCCCGACAGTGTCACCAAGGACTGGCTCACTTACGGCGTCGCGGGGGTCAACCCGTTCATGAACGCACCCTCCCATGGTCGCGCTCAACAGAACCTGGCCGGTATCGACGAAGTACAGCGCGATCACCGCGTCGAGCATTCGAGTCTGCCGTGGAGTGAAGCGCCGGTTGAAGTCACCGCGGGCAAAGAGACCCACGAGTTGAATACGGACCGTAACGGCGTGCTGCGCGTGAATCTGCTGGACAGCCCGTTCGCCGAGCAGAACCTCAGCTATGTCACGCAACTGAACATCAAAGTGCAGGATGAGCAAAGCAACGTTCAGGCTACTGCGACGTTGCCACTGAGCAAATCACTGCGCGGCAAGCTGATTGAAGCCCACGACCTGATCTACGACGATCTGGAAGATGACGAAGTCAGCCAGTGGGTGCATCGCGTCAAGCGCCTGTCCGAGCTGGGACTGGAAGAGGAAGCCAGTGAGCTGGAACAGTCATTGATCGAACTGACCCGCAACGATCCGCAGTTGCAGCACGAATTCCTTCGGGCACTGGCAAAAGATGCTGGTCGCCTGGTCGCGGTACCGCCGGGCAGCGAATAGCCTGGCCTGAACCAGCCTCAGCTGAACAACTCGAGCTGCTCATGGGCAGCCCGAAGGTCATGCAGACGTACACCAATCCCAAGCAATCGCACCGGCTTGCCGCCGCGTGCGAACGCCTGGGTCAACAGTTGCTCATAACTGCTCAAGTCCCGCCCTGCCCCCGCCTGCTCCAGCGTTGTCTGGGTGAAGTCATGAAACTTGACCTTTACGAACGGTTTGCCAGGGCGGTAAAGGGTGTCGATCCGCGCGATGCGGTCGTTCAACGTTTCCAGCAATGCCGGCAGCATCAGCAGGCAACTGGCGAGGTCCGGCAGATCAGTGTCATAGGTATTTTCGACACTGACCGACTGGCGGCGATTGTCGTTCTGCACGGGACGCTCATCCACACCATGGGCCAGGTTCCACAGCCGCTCGCCGAATGAGCCGAATTCCCGCACCAGCGAAAGCTTGCTCCAGCCGCGCAAATCGGCGCAGGTGATGATGCCGAGGCGGCCCAGCTTGTCGGCCGTTACTTTGCCAACGCCGTGTAACTTGGACACCGGCAATTCGGAGACAAAGTCTTCCACCTGATCCGGGGTAATGACAAACAACCCGTTGGGCTTTTTCCAGTCGCTGGCGATCTTGGCCAGAAACTTGTTCGGAGCGACGCCGGCGGAAACGGTGATGTGCAACTGATTGGAAACGCGCCGCCGAATGTCCTGGGCGATCCGCGTCGCACTGCCGGAAAAGTGCTCGCATTCCGTGACATCCAGATAAGCCTCATCCAGCGACAGCGGCTCGATCAGATCGGTGTAGTCACGGAAGATCGTCTGGATCTCTTTCGATGCTTCTTTATAGGCATCCATTCTCGGTTTGACTATGGTGAGGTCCGGGCAAAGCGTCAGCGCATGCCGGGATGACATCGCGGAGCGGATGCCGTAGGCCCGAGCTTCGTAGTTGCAGGTGGCGATCACACCCCGCCTTTCTGCCGACCCGCCAACTGCCAACGGCTTGCCGGCCAGGCGCGGGTCGTCGCGCATCTCAATCGCGGCGTAGAAGCAATCACAGTCGATATGGATGATTTTGCGCTGCGGCATCACATGGAGTCGTAGGAAAACGGTCGTGCAGTATCTCATTCACGCGACTTTCTGACACTGAATAAGCCTCGTCCCCTACGGCCATGCCACTCCACGAAACCGCCCCTGAAAGTCCCGAAAGCGAGACGCGCCATGGCTCTCCGCGACACGTTCACGCTAACCGATTGAAGAAAAAGCCTTTTTTTCTGCCGATTGCTTGACAGCCCGGCGATCCTCTGTAGAATGCCGCCACACAGACGCGGGATGGAGCAGTCTGGTAGCTCGTCGGGCTCATAACCCGAAGGTCGTCGGTTCAAATCCGGCTCCCGCAACCAAACATCAAAAAAGGCTACTCGAAAGAGTGGCCTTTTTTGTGGCTGTCATTTGGGGAAGCGCGATCCCGCCACCCTCTCCTCCCAGCGCTTCATATAAATGAAACAAGGCCTGGGGATGATGGCGGCCTGCTGTCAGGCGCGGATTGCGATAAAAGCCTTGTCCAACCGCCACTTAGGCGCCCCAACGCTCCCGATGCGGTTATTTTGTCGATCCCTGGCATTAAAGGTTGACACTTCGTCGTTCGACTGTAGAATGCCGCCACACAGACGCGGGATGGAGCAGTCTGGTAGCTCGTCGGGCTCATAACCCGAAGGTCGTCGGTTCAAATCCGGCTCCCGCAACCAACATCTAAAAAGGCTACTCGAAAGAGTGGCCTTTTTTTTGCCTCGCTGAAAGCGCTCGAACAGCGGGCCGGAATCCTTGTCACATCCCATTACCGGGGTGCGTTCATCCGAGAGGTCTTGTTACTGTATGTTGCCGGGAGCGATAGTTTTGATCTCCCCTGCCGATACGCTGGCCAGCGACTGAACCTAGACTGAACGGTCACCGATACGTATCCGTGGTATTCGCCCGTTAGACGTTCAAGCGCTAACATCCTGAATTATTTTTTGCGTAGGGATTGGTAACTTGGCTGTATACCTCCATCCTGTCGCGCACGATCCAAGGAGTGATTGATGCGCGCCAACCCGTCCGACACAAACGAAGCAGTGACGGAGCATCCTCCGGCTCCCCCGAAACGACTGCGTCTACGCGAACTGGTGAGCAAGTACCGTCAACCCATTGGGTTAGGCGTCACCATCCTGCTGTTCGCCATCGCCCTGATCGCCTGTCGGCACATGCTGACCGAGCTGGACATCTACGCTCTGCAGGATTCGCTGCTCAGTGTGCCGCTGCCTTCTCTGGCCGGCGCAGTGCTGGCGACTGCCATCGGGTTCGTGATTCTGCTGGGCTACGAGTGGTCCGCCAGTCGCTACGCCAATGTCGATCTGCCGCCGAAGTCGCTGATCATGGGCGGGTTTTGCGCGTTCGCCATCGGCAACGCCGTAGGCCTGTCGATGTTGTCCGGCGGCTCGGTTCGTTACCGCCTTTACTCGCGCTTGGGACTGGGTGCGGGCGAAGTTGCCCACATGACCCTGTTTGCCAGCCTGTCCTTGGGTTGCGCACTTCCCCCGCTGGCTGCCCTCGCGACCTTGAGCGACCTGCCCGCCGCTTCGCTGGCGCTGCATGTATCAGTGCCCGTACTGGCAACCGTTGCAGTCGCCGTGCTCGCGTTCAGTCTGATTCTGGGTTATGCCATCTATCGCCGACGCCTGCCGGAACAGACGATCCCGCATAACCTGCTGGTCCGCGCCGGACGCCGCACCCTGCGTCTGCCTGGCGTACGCCTGACCCTGATGCAGTTGGTGATCACTGCGCTGGACGTCGCCGCCGCTGCTGCCGTCCTCTATCTGTTGCTGCCCTCCGCCCCGCCCTTCGGCGCATTTCTGCTGGTTTACCTGCTGGCCCTGGCCGCAGGTGTCCTCAGCCACGTGCCCGGTGGGGTCGGCGTCTTTGAAGCCATTCTGCTCGCCGCCTTTGCCGACGAGCTGGGCGCCGCACCGTTGGCCGCCGCGCTGCTGCTGTACCGCCTGATCTACGTGGTGATGCCGCTGCTGATCGCTTGTCTGGTACTGCTGTACAGCGAGGCCAAGCGACTGTTGTTTGCGCAACAAGCCATGCGCGTTGCGTCCGGCCTTGGCGCTCCGATTCTGGCGTTGCTGGTATTTCTCTCCGGCGTGGTGCTGCTGTTTTCCGGCTCGACGCCCGAGATCGACACCCGCCTGGAGAGCCTCGGCTTCCTCATTCCCCATCGACTGATCGACGCCTCTCACTTCGGCGCCAGCCTGATCGGCGTGCTCTGCCTGTTGCTCGCGCAGGGCCTGCGTCGTCGCCTGTCCGCGGCGTGGATGCTGACCACGATTCTGCTGTTTGTGGGCTCCATTCTGTCGATCCTCAAGGGTTTCGACTGGGAAGAAGCGAGTCTGCTGCTGCTGACCGCGTGCCTGCTGACCATCTTCCGGCGCTCGTTCTACCGTCCGAGTCGCTTGCTGGAACTGCCGTTTTCACCGCTGTATCTGGTCGCCAGTGTCTGCGTGCTGGGTGCTTCGGTCTGGCTGCTGCTGTTCGCCTATCAAGACGTGCCCTACAGCCACCAGCTGTGGTGGCAGTTCACACTGGACGCCGATGCCCCACGGGGTCTGCGTTCGGCGCTCGGAAGCGCGGTGCTGCTGCTGATCGTCTCGCTGACCTGGCTGCTGCGTACCGCGCGCCCTGTGATCAACCTGCCCGACGAGGCACAGCTGGCCAAAGCCGCGGAAATCATCAAAGCATCCAGCCAGCCCGATGGCGGTTTGGTGCTGACCGGCGACAAGGCCGTGCTGATGCACCCGGACGGCAATGCGTTCCTGATGTACGCCCATCGCGGCCGAAGCCTGGTTGCGCTGTACGATCCGATCGGCCCGACCCAGCAGCGGGCCGAGCTGATCTGGCAGTTCCGCGATCTGTGTGACGTTCACCATGCCCGCCCGGTGTTCTATCAGGTGCGTGCGGAGAACCTGCCGTTCTACATGGACATCGGCCTGACTGCGATCAAGCTGGGCGAAGAGGCCCGAGTCGATCTGCACAAGTTCGACATCGAAGCCAAGGGCAAGGAAATGAAGGACCTGCGCTACACCTGGAATCGGGGTGGGCGCGACGGTCTGTCGCTGGAAATCTACGAAGTGGGTCAAGCGCCCATGGACGAGCTCAAGGTGATTTCCGATGCGTGGCTGATGGGCAAGAACGTGCGCGAGAAAGGCTTCTCCCTTGGGCGCTTCAGTCTGGATTACCTCAAGCATTTCCGCATCGCCATCGTGCACTTCCAGGGCAAGCCGGTCGCGTTCTCCAATTTGCTGGAGACCTCGCGCAATGATCTGGCGAGCCTCGACCTCATGCGCTCGCACCCGGAAGCGCCAAAGCTGACCATGGAATTCATGATGGTCGGGCTGATCCTGCATTACAAAAAAGAAGGTTACGCCCGCTTCAGCCTCGGCATGGTGCCGCTGTCCGGGCTGCAACCGCGGCGTGGCGCGCCCTTGACCCAGCGTCTGGGTTCGATGGTGTTCAGCCGTGGCGAGCAGCTCTACAACTTCCAGGGGCTGCGCCGTTTCAAAGACAAATTCCAGCCTGACTGGGAACCTCGTTATATGGCCGTGCCCGCAGGACTTGATCCGCTCGTGGCACTGGCAGATACCGCCGCCCTGATCGCAGGCGGCCTGACTGGATTGGTGAAACGCTGATGATTCAACGCTACTGGCGCTTTTTGCTCGCAGCCCTGGTAATTCTGGTGGTGGCATTGGGTTTCTGGCTGTGGAACCGCCCCGCCGCGCAACCGACGCTTGAACACATCACCCTGGATGACGGCTCTGCGCTGATCCGTGTGGTGCCTTCGACCAAGGTGAAAACCCAGGTCGCGCTCGCCGTTACCACTGAAGAATCATTGACCGAGAAACAACTGCTCGCCCTGAGCTACGACGCTTCGGCCCGGGTCGTACAAGTGACGCTGCCGAAGGACGATTGCCAGCTTCAGGCGAAGACCTTCAATGCCGCGCTGCAAAAGCTCGACGGCGCGCCTGATCTGGTCGCCGGTGTCGGTGCGGGTGCTTCCCTGGCGTGGCGCTGGCTGGCCGGTCAGGACAACGACAATGCCCGGGCCATCTCGGTTGGCTTCGTCCGCGATCAGCCGGGTTGCACTGACCCTGTGCCGAAGGCCGCCGCCCACGGCAAGTGGACGGTCGCCTGGAACGACGGCCCCGACGACGAAAGCGCCACACTGGTCCGTGACGCACCCAATACCGAAACCAGCATCAGCGACTACGACATCAAGTACCCGCAGGTGCTGAACAACGAAGTGCGCCGTCGCCTGATTGGGGGTGACGACAACGGTGGTCTGAACATTCCAGTGGTTGAGGTGCCGTCTTCCCAGCCCTCTGACACGGTCACGCTGTTCCTGTCCGGCGACGGCGGCTGGCGCGACCTGGACAAGGACGTGGCGGGCGACATGGCGAAAATGGGTGGCTACCCGGTCGTCGGCATCGACACCCTTCGTTACTACTGGGAGCACAAATCGCCAGAGCAGACCGCCGCTGATCTGAGCGAGCTGATGGCCCATTACCGTCAGAAATGGGGCGCCAAGCATTTCGTGCTGGCGGGCTATTCCTTCGGTGCCGACGTGTTGCCAGCGATCTACAACCGCTTGCCGGAAGAAGACAAGGCGCGGGTCGACGGCATCATCCTGCTGGCCTTCGCACGCACCGGCAGCTTCGAGATTGCCGTCGAAGGCTGGTTGGGCGCAGCCGGGAAGGAAGCGGCGACAGGCCCTGAAATGGCCAAGCTGCCCGGCGACAAGGTGTTGTGTGTCTATGGCATTGAAGAGAAGGATGAAAGCGGCTGTACGGAAACCACAGCACCTGGCGAGAAGATGCAACTGCCAGGCGGCCATCACTTCGACGAAGACTACCCGGCGCTGGCCAAACGCCTGAGTGCGGTGATCGACAAGTGGAAGGGCAAAGAGCCCGCCGCGGAGTAATCACCCGGCCATAAAAAATCCCCGCTCTCTTGCGATTGCGGGGATTTTTTTGTTTCAGCTACTCGCTGACGTGAGGCCGACCTCTTTAGGACCGGCTTCAGCCGGGAAGAGGCCAGTGCATACGCCATCAATCTTACGGCGTGACACCCGGCACACTCCCGGTTAAACCCCGCCGAAACGGAGCTGCTTACATCTCCACCTGCGTGCCCAACTCGATCACTCGGTTGAACGGCAGTTTGAAGAAACGCAAATTGCCGTTGGCGTTCTTCAACATGAACGAGAACAGGCCCTCGCGCCAGCGGGCCATGCCCACCAGTTTCGACGAGACCACGGTTTCGCGGCTGAGGAAATAGGTCGTGCGCATCGGGCTGAAGTCCAGCTCCTTCAGGTGACACAGGCTTAGCGCTGCCGGCACGTCCGGCTCGTCAATGAAGCCAAAATGCAGAATCACGCGATAGAAGCCCTCGCCAAACGCCTCGACCTCGAAGCGCTGGGCCGTCGGCACGCGCGGGGTGTCTTCGTACACGACGGTCAGCAGCACCACTTGCTCATGGAGCACCTGGTTGTGCAGCAGGTTATGCAACAGCGCATGGGGAACGGCGTCCGCACGGGCCGTGAGAAACACGGCCGTGCCCTGAACGCGATGGGGCGGCTGCACGCGAATACTGCTGATGAAGATCGGCAGCGGCAGACCGCCCTCGTCGATGCGATCTACCAACAGCTGCTTGCCGCGCTTCCAGGTGGTCATCAGGATAAACAGCGCGATACCCGCCAGGAACGGGAACGCCCCGCCCTGAATGACTTTTGGCACGTTGGCCGCGAAGAACATACCGTCCACGAACAGGCATCCGACCAAAATCGGCACCGCGATCAGCGGCGGCCATTTCCAGGCCAGCAGCATGACCGACGCCACCAGAATCGTTGTGCAGAGCATCGTGCCGGTCACCGCCACGCCGTAGGCCGAGGCCAGCGCGCCGGAGGATTCGAATCCCAGCACCAGCAGGATGACCCCGACCATCAGCGCCCAGTTCACCGCACCGATGTAGATCTGCCCTTGGGCGTCGCTCGAGGTGTGCTGGATGTACATGCGCGGGATGTAGCCGAGCTGAATCGCCTGCAGCGTCATCGAGAACGCCCCGGAAATCACCGCCTGCGAAGCAATGATGGTCGCCAGCGTCGACAGGGCAATCAAAGGCAACAGGGCCCAACTCGGCGCCAGCAGGTAGAACGGGTTGCGTACCGCTTCAGGGTCTTGAATCACCAGGGCGCCCTGACCGAAGTAGTTCAGCACCAGTGCCGGCAGGACCAGCGCGAACCACGCACGGGAGATCGGCTTGCGACCGAAGTGACCCATGTCCGCATACAGCGCCTCGGCACCGGTCAGTGCGAGCACCACAGCGCCCAACACCGAAACGCCAATGCCGGGATGATCAATAAAGAAGCGAACCGCCCACACCGGGTTGACGGCATGCAGCACTTCCGGCTGTTGCAGGATGCCGTGAACGCCAAGCACGCCGAGGGTCACGAACCACAGCACCATGATCGGGCCGAACATCACGCCAATGCGCGCAGTGCCGTGACGCTGAATCAGAAACAGCGCCACCAGCACGACCAATGCAATCGGCACCACCCAGTGCTCCAGTCCGTCAAAGGCCAGCTCCATGCCTTCGACCGCGGACAGCACCGAGATCGCCGGGGTGATCATGCTGTCGCCGTAAAACAGCGCCGCGCCGAACAGGCCGAAGACGATCATGCTCGCCTGCAGCTTCGGGTATTTGGCTGAAGCCCTTCGCGCCAGCGCCGTTAGCGCCATGATGCCGCCTTCGCCTTCGTTGTCGGCGCGCAGCACCAGGGCCATGTACTTGAAGGAGACCACCCAGATCAGTGACCAGAAGATCAGCGACAGAATGCCCAGCACGGCATCGTGGCCGGCCTGCACGCCATAGCCGCCGACGAAGACCTCTTTAATGGTGTAAAGCGGGCTGGTACCGATGTCGCCATAGGCTACACCCACCGCGCCCACCAGCAGACTCAACGGTTTCGCCGAAGAATGCCCGACCTCTGCCTGACTCGTTGCGTGACCCATTTACCACTCCTGAAACCATGACTCGAGCGCCGCGATCCGGCGTTGTCGGATTGACCCACGCCGCACCGGTAAATTCCGATGCGCCCGGCCCACTTGGGGTACCGGGCGTAACGCCGCGAAGCATAGCGCAGCACTCGTCGTAATTCTCTGTATAACACTGGTCAATCGTTCGACGCGCCGCTAGAATTGCGCACTTTTTGATCAGAGGCGCCCCAAGCGCCCAGTCGATGCTTCGGCCAAACGCCGGGCATCCTACGCCGAGGTTAGTCAATGTCCACCGTCACCACGTCTGCCGCCCCCAAGGTCGGCTTTGTCAGCCTCGGTTGCCCGAAGGCTCTGGTCGATTCCGAGCGCATCCTGACCCAGCTGCGCATGGAAGGCTATCAGGTCGTGCCGACCTACCAAGACGCTGACGTGGTCGTGGTCAACACCTGCGGTTTCATCGACAGCGCCAAGGCAGAGTCCCTCGAGACCATTGGCGAGGCGCTGGCCGAAAACGGCAAAGTGATCGTCACCGGTTGCATGGGCGTGGATGAAAGCGTGATTCGCAGCGTGCACCCGAGCGTGCTGGCCGTCACCGGTCCGCAGCAGTACGAGCAAGTGGTCAATGCCGTCCACGACGCCGCCCCGCCGAAGCTCGATCACAACCCGCTGATCGATCTGGTGCCGCCGCAAGGGGTCAAACTGACCCCGCGTCATTATGCCTACCTGAAGATTTCCGAAGGCTGCAACCACAGCTGCAGCTTCTGCATCATTCCTTCCATGCGCGGCAAGCTGGTCAGTCGCCCGATCGGCGATGTGCTCGACGAAGCCCAGCGTCTGGTCAAAGCCGGCGTGAAAGAACTGCTGGTGATTTCCCAGGACACCAGCGCCTACGGCGTCGACATCAAGTACCGCACCGGTTTCTGGAACGGCCAGCCGGTCCGCACGCGCATGACCGAGCTGTGCCAGGCCCTGAGTTCGCTGGGTGTGTGGGTACGCCTGCACTACGTTTACCCGTATCCGCACGTCGACGAGATCATTCCGTTGATGGCGGCGGGCAAGATCCTGCCGTACCTGGACATCCCGTTCCAGCACGCCAGCCCGAAGATCCTCAAGCTGATGAAACGCCCGGCCTTCGAAGACAAGACCCTGGCGCGCATCAAGAACTGGCGCGAACAGTGCCCGGACCTGATCATCCGCTCGACATTCATCGTCGGCTTCCCGGGCGAGACCGAAGAAGACTTCCAGTACCTGCTGGACTGGCTGACTGAAGCCCAGCTGGATCGCGTCGGCTGCTTCCAGTACTCCCCTGTCGAGGGCGCGCCGGCGAACCTGTCGGATGCACCGATCGTTCCGGACGACATCAAGCAGGATCGCTGGGATCGCTTCATGGCGCACCAGCAAGCCATCAGCGCCGCACGCCTGCAGATGAAAATCGGCAAGGAAATCGAAGTGCTGATCGACGAAGTGGACGAGCAGGGTTTCGTCGGTCGTTCCTTCTTCGACGCGCCGGAAATCGACGGCAACGTCTTCGTGGAAAGCGACCGTGACTTCAAGCCGGGCGACAAGGTCATGTGCCGCGTAGTGGATGCCGATGAGTACGACCTGTGGGCTGAGCCGATCTAACGCTCAATCCCTGGCTCGCACGCCGCTTCGCCTCCACCAGCCCCGCCCGTAAAACGGCGGGGTTTGTTTTTTCTGGCTATCGTCCCCACATCAGGATCACTACCCAGGGAGCAGCGGGAACATGCCCCACGACTCCGTCATTTATCTGCCCAGGCAGCACGATTTCGCCGAACTCACCCGGGTCTGGGAAGCCTCCGTGCGCGCGACCCATGACTTTCTGCCCGAGAACTACATCACGCTGCTCCGGCATCTGCTGGAAACCCAGTACCTGGGCGCCGTGAACCTGTTCTGCACCCGCGACTCACACCTGCGCATCACCGGTTTCGCCGGCACCACCCCGGGCAAACTCGAAATGCTGTTCATTGCCCCCGACCACCGTGGCACGGGCCTGGGCCAGCAATTGCTGGACTACGCGATAGAGCACTTCCACATCACCGAGCTGGACGTGAACGAACAAAATGCTCAGGCGCGGGGGTTTTACGAACGGCAGGGGTTTGAAGTGGTGGGCCGGACCGAGCTGGACGGGCTCGGCCGACCGCATCCGATATTGCGGATGCGGCTCAAGGTCATGTGAAGCAACCCTGCATCAGCGCTTCAGACTTTCCAGCAGCACCTTGTTGAACTGCTGAGGGTCCTGAATCTGCGGCGCATGGCCCAACCCAGCGAACTCCACCAGTGTCGCCTGGGGAATGCGCTTGGCCGCGGCCTTGCCCAGCTCCGGGTAATTGCCCAGCGTCTTGCGCAACGCCTCGGGCGCCGCGTCCTTGGCAATGGCGGTGTTGTCCTTCTGCCCGATGAGCAACACGGTGGGCATCTTTAGTTTTTCGAAGTCGTAGAACACCGGCTGATTGAAGATCATCCCGTAGGTCCGCGCAGACGCCCGGGCGACCTCCTCCTTGCCGTTGCCGTTGAACATCCCGGCCTGCATGTCGACCCAATGATCGAACTCGGGCCGCCATTCATTGGCGTAGTAGGTCGACTGCTGATACTTGCGAATGCTGTCGGCACTGGTCTTCAGCTCACGGGCGTACCAGTCATCGAAGCTGCGATCCGGGACACCTTTGGCTTTCCAGTCTTCCAGACCGATAGGGTTGACCACCAGCAGCTGATCCACTTGGTCGGGGTACATCAGCGCAAACCGGGTCGCCAGCATGCCGCCCATTGAATGCCCGACCACGGTGACGTGGTCGATACCCAGTTGGGTCAGCAGCGCTTTGGTGTTCTGCGCCAGTTGCTCAAACGAGTACTTATAATCCGCCGGTTTGCTGGAGCGGCAGAAACCGATCTGATCCGGCGCGACCACACGATAGCCCGCGCCCGTCAGCGCCTTGATGGTCCCTTCCCACGTGGCGCCGCAAAAATTCTTGCCGTGCAGCAGCACCACGCTGCGACCATTGGCAGTGCCGGTTGGCTTGATGTCCATGTAACCCATCTGCACGGGCGCACCCTGGGATTCAAAGCTGAAGTTCTGCGCCGGGAACGGATACTGAAATCCTTCCAGCTGTGGGCCGTAAGACGGTGGTTGCGCAGCGAGCAGCGGCAGACTGACAGTCATCAGCAGGGCGGGTAGCCATTTGGTCATGAATTCGCTCCAGACAATGTAGGAATAGAGAGCAGACCTGCGTGGCTCCCGGAAAAATCCATCGAGTGGAGGCTTATTCGCCAGGCAATTTCAATGTGGCCGCGATTAACGGTGCCTGCGCGGGTACAATAGGCGCCTTTCCATTTTGTTACGGCTTTTCTCATGACTGACCCCATTCGCCTCTCCAAACGCCTTATCGAGCTGGTCGGCTGCTCCCGCCGCGAAGCCGAGTTGTTCATCGAAGGTGGCTGGGTCACGGTGGACGGCGTTGTCGTCGACGAGCCGCAGTTCAAGGTCGAAAACCAGACCGTGGTGCTGAACGCGGAAGCGAAAGCTGATACGCCTGAATCCGTTACCCTTTTGTTTAACGCACCTGCAGGCCTAGCCCCTGAAAGTGCTTTGGCGTTGATCACACCCGGTACGTTGTCCGCCGACCACAGCATCGGTCGACGTCCCCTCAAAGGGCACTTTCTGCGCCTGGAAGCGATTTCCACGCTGCAAGCCAACGCCAGCGGCCTGATGGTGTTCAGCCAGGACTGGAAAATCCTGCGCAAACTCACCGACGACCGCAGCAAGATCGAGCAGGAATACGTCGTCGAAATCTCGGGCGACATGGTTGCCCACGGCCTCAACCGCCTGAACCACGGCATGACCTACAAGGGCAAGGAACTGCCGAAGGTCAAAGCCAGCTGGCAGAACGAAAACCGCCTGCGCTTCGCCATGAAAAACCCGCAGCCCGGCGTTATTGCCCAACTGTGCGAGGCAGTAGGCCTGAAGGTTGTTTCGGTGCGGCGCATCCGTATCGGCGGCGTGTCCATCGGCAAGGTGCCTGAAGGCCAGTGGCGCTACATGACCGACAAAGAAAAATTCTGAATCTCCCCTTTATGAGCGCCGCATCCAACCCTGCGTGCACTCATCTGTGAATCTCCAGGAAATACACGCACCATGATGAACAACGATGTACTGCGCAGCATCCGTTACATGCTTGATATCAACGACGCCAAAGTGGTCGATATCATCAAGCTCGGCGGGTTCGACGCGACCAAAGCCGATGTCGCGGCCTACATGAAGAAAGACGAAGAAGAAGGCTTCGTGCCGTGCAGTGACGAGGTCATGGCGCACTTCCTCGACGGCCTGGTGTTCTTCAAGCGTGGCAAAGACGAGAGCCGCCCGCCGCTGCCTGTCGAGCTGCCGATCACCAACAACATCGTCCTGAAAAAGCTGCGTGTGGCCTTCGAGCTGAAAGAAGACGACATGCACGCCATCCTCAAGGCGTCGGAGTTCCCGGTGTCCAAGCCTGAACTCAGCGCCCTGTTCCGCAAGGCCGGTCACACCAACTACCGCGTTTGCGGCGACCAGCTGCTGCGCAACTTCCTGCGCGGCCTGACCCTGCGCGTACGCGGCTAAGCGCTGCAGATCCGCCGATGACCCAGGCCTACAGCGTCTCGCCGATCGGCTTCATGCGCTCGTGCTTCAAAGAGAAGTTCGCCATTCCCCGGCAGCCGCAACTGGCGCCTGCCGCGCGGGGCGTGCTGGAGCTGGTCGCGCCTTTTGATCAGGGTGACGCCGTGCAGGGCCTCGAACAGGTCAGCCATGTCTGGCTGCTGTTTCTGTTTCATCAGGCCTTGGAGGACAAGCCGCGACTCAAGGTGCGCCCTCCTCGTCTGGGCGGCAATCAGTCGATGGGCGTATTCGCCACGCGCGCGACCCATCGGCCGAACGGGATCGGTCAGTCGGTGGTCAAGCTGGACAAGGTCGAAGCCGCGCGCCTGTGGCTGTCAGGCATCGACCTGCTGGACGGCACGCCGGTGCTGGACGTCAAACCCTACGTGCCTTATGCGGATGTGATCGTTGATGCACGTAACAGCATGGCCGCCGCCGCGCCGGAGATGATTCCGGTGCAATGGGCAGACGCGGCGCTGGCCCAGGCTCGCGAACAGGGGCTGCGCCTCGAAGAACCGCTGATCGAGCTGATCGAGCAGTGCCTGGCTCAAGACCCGCGACCGGCCTACCAGACACCCCCGCCAGAGCGACGCTACGGCGCGCAGTTCTGGGATCTGGACGTGCGCTGGCATTACCCGCAAGCAGGCGTCATCTGCGTGCTGGAAGTCGTCCCCGCCGCCGGTTGATAAGCCGCTTACACCCGCCCACAAAAAAACCGCCTGGTCCGTGACCTCCAGGCGGTTTTTTTCAGACCCCAAAAAGGCGGGTGCCTGTACTGACCTATTCGCCGATGACGTCACCCTCGCGGTACTGCGAGGATGATTCATCGGCGATTGGGTCGTATCTGTACGCGGTTACTTCTCGACGAATGCACGCTCGATCAGGTAATCACCCGGCTCGCGCATGCGTGGCGAAACGGTCAGGCCGAAGCTGTTCAACACTTCGCTGGTTTCGTCGAGCATGCTCGGGCTGCCGCACAGCATGGCGCGGTCGTCCTGCGGATTGATCGGCGGCAGGCCGATGTCGCTGAACAGTTTGCCGCTGCGCATCAGGTCGGTCAGGCGGCCCTCGTTCTCGAATGGCTCGCGGGTCACGGTCGGGTAGTAGATCAGCTTGTCGCGCAGCATCTCGCCGAAGAATTCGTTCTGCGGCAGGTGCTCGGTGATGAACTCGCGGTAAGCGACTTCGTTCACGTAACGCACGCCGTGGCAGAGGATGACCTTCTCGAAACGCTCGTAGGTTTCAGGGTCCTGAATGACGCTCATGAACGGCGCCAGCCCGGTGCCGGTGCTGAGCAGATAAAGGTGTTTGCCTGGCTTGAGGTCGTCCAGCACCAGCGTGCCCGTAGGCTTCTTGCTGATGATGATCTCGTCGCCTTCCTTCAGATGCTGCAACTGCGAGGTCAGCGGGCCGTCCGGCACCTTGATGCTGAAGAACTCCAGATGCTCTTCCCAGTTCGGGCTGGCAATGGAGTAGGCACGCATGAGCGGGCGCCCGTTTGGCTGCTGCAGACCGATCATGACGAACTGACCGTTCTCGAAGCGCAGGCCAGGATCACGGGTGCACTTGAAACTGAAGAGGGTGTCGTTCCAGTGATGAACGCTGAGGACACGCTCGTGATTCATGTTGCTCATGGTACGTGGGAGCTCCTGATAAATTCTTGCGCGGGTCAGTGCGCCATTGCGCGACATTCTAGTGGCAGACACAATATCTGTTAACTGAATTATCAAGATATAGGTTATCGGTTATATAGATATGCGATTTACTCTCCGTCAGCTCCAGGTTTTCGTCGCGGTCGCCCAGCAGGAAAGCGTTTCCCGCGCGGCGGTCCTGTTGTCCTTGTCGCAATCTGCGGCGAGTACCTCCATCACCGAACTGGAACGCCAGTCCAGCTGCCAGCTGTTCGACCGCGCCGGTAAACGGCTGAGCCTCAACGCGACCGGCCGGCAGCTGTTGCCCCAGGCCGTCGCGCTATTGGATCAGGCCAAGGAGATCGAAGACCTGCTCAACGGCAAGTCCGGCTTCGGTTCGCTGGCAGTCGGCGCGACCCTCACCATTGGTAACTACCTCGCCACGCTGCTGATCGGCAGCTTCATGCAGCGCCACCCCGAGAGCCAGGTGAAGCTGCACGTGCAAAACACGGCGAACATCGTTCAGCAGGTCGCCCACTACGAGATCGATTTGGGCTTGATCGAAGGCGACTGTAGCCACCCCGACATCGAAGTGCAGACCTGGGTCGAAGATGAGCTGGTGGTGTTTTGCGCCCCTCAGCATCCCCTGGCCAAAAAGGGCCGGGCGTCCCTCGAGGAACTGACGCACGAGGCGTGGATTTTGCGGGAGCAGGGTTCGGGGACGCGCCTGACCTTCGATCAGGCGATGCGTCATCACTTGAACAGCCTGAACGTGAGACTGGAGCTGGAACACACGGAAGCGATCAAACGCGCTGTGGAGTCAGGGCTGGGTATCGGCTGCATTTCGCGTCTGGCCCTGCGTGACGCCTTTCGTCGGGGCAGCCTCGTTGCGGTTGAAACGCCGGAGCTGGATCTGGTGCGACAGTTCTACTTCATCTGGCACAAGCAGAAATACCAGACATCGGCCATTCGCGAATTCCTCGACCTCTGCCGCTCATTCACCGCCGGTGTGAATCGCAGCGACGAGATCGTCCTGCCGAGCATCGCCTGACGCGGAGCCCGACTGTAAAAGCGATTGTCAGCCCAGCAGAATCAGGCCCCAGACCACAGCGATCATGCTCAGCGCCACGAACTGTGCGGCGCTGCCCATGTCTTTGGCGTTTTTGGACAAGGGGTGACGGTCCAGAGAGATCCGGTCAATCGCGGCTTCGATCGCCGAGTTCAGCAGCTCAACGATCAGCGCCAACAGGCACACCGCGATCAGGATCGCGCGCTCGCCGCGGCTGACGTGAAACATGAACGACAGCGGGATCAACACGACGTTGAGCAGCACCAGTTGACGGAACGCCGCTTCGCCTTTGAATGCAGCGGTCAGGCCGTCGAAGGAGTAGCCAGATGCGTTGAGAATACGTTTCAGGCCGGTCTGGCCTTTGAATGGGGACGTCATAGGGAAACTACTGATGAATGAAAGCGGTGGAGGCTAGTGCGGCGACGGTCAAAAAAGTGTGAAGGTCGACCGCGTATAGCCCGGGTTCAGCCTGATTCAGGGGAATCAGCTCTGCGCAATGGATTCCAATTGTTGCAGCAGCAAGGCCGCCTGAGTTCGCGTGCGCACATTGAGCTTGCGAAAGATCGCCGTGACGTGGGCCTTGATCGTCGCTTCCGACACGCTCAGCTCGTAGGCGATCTGCTTGTTCAGCAGCCCCTCGCAGACCATCGTCAACACGCGAAACTGTTGGGGCGTCAGGCTGGCAAGGCCTTCGCTGGCGGCCTTGGCCTCCGGCGACACGCTGATGCTTTCGTTGACCTGCGGGGGCCACCAGACATCGCCATCCAGCACCGTTCGCACGGCCTTCTGGATGGTTTCGAGAGAGCTGGATTTCGGGATGAAACCGCTGGCGCCGAATTCCCGGGACTTGACCACCACCGCAGCCTCTTCCTGAGCAGAGACCATCACCACCGGCACCTGCGGGTACTGACCGCGCAACAGCACCAGGCCCGAAAAGCCATAGGCGCCGGGCATGTTCAGGTCCAGCAGGACCAGATCCCAATCGGACTTTTCGGTCAGTCGCGCTTCGAGATCGGCGATGCTCTCGGCCTCGACCAGCCTTGCATCCGGCCCGAGCCCCAGGCTTAGCGCCTGATGCAATGCGCTGCGAAACAGGGGATGGTCGTCGGCAATCAGGATTTCGTATGGCATTTCATGATCCTTTAAGTGACTCAGCGCCGACGAATTCAACACCTAATGAGGCAGCCCGCGACATCTTGACACAGGGACCGTGCGTGAGCGGCGCCAAGGATGCCCAGCGAAGTCGGGGTGGTCAAGCCTGACGCTTTACGGCAAAGTCTGCGCCCCCGACCTGACGAGTGCCATCATGCCAAACCATGCCCTGCGAGCGGACTTGCTCATGCTCCTGACCGCATTGATCTGGGGCACCGGCTTTGTTGCTCAGACCGCCGGGATGGATCATATCGGTCCGTACCTGTTCTCGGGGCTGCGTTTTGCGCTGGGCTCCCTCTGCCTGATGCCGCTGATTCTGCGCAACGCCAAGACGGTCCGAGTGCCGGAACCTCTGCTCAATCGTGGCATGTTACGCGCCGGCATCATCATGGGCCTGGCGCTGGCACTGGGCATCAACCTGCAACAGGTTGGCCTGCTGTTTACCAGCGTGACCAACTCCGGCTTCATCACCGGTCTGTACGTGATTGTTGTTCCGCTGCTGGGCTTGCTGCTCGGTCATAAAACCGGGCTGGGCACCTGGCTGGGCTGCCTGTTGGCCGTGGTCGGCATGTGCCTGCTCAGTATTGGCGATAACTTTCACGTCGCTTCAGGTGATTGGCTGCAGTTGATCGGCGCGTTCGTGTGGGGCGGGCATGTGGTGTTGGTCAGCTTGTTTGCCAGTCGCCACGACCCGATCCGTCTGGCCTTCTTACAGTTCGCCACGTGTTCGGTGGTGAGCCTGTTGCTGGCAGTCCTCTTCGAACCGATCGCCCTCAGCGCGATCATCGACGCGGCCCCTGCCCTGCTCTACGGCGGCATCGTCGCGGTCGGCGTCGGCTACACGCTGCAAGTGGTCGCGCAGAAACACGCCATTGCTTCCCACGCCGCCATCATCCTTTCACTTGAAGCCGTGTTCGCCGCCATTGCCGGGGCCTGGATTCTCGGCGAGGCGTTGCAACTGCGCGGCTATATCGGCTGCGGATTGATGTTGGCCGGGATGCTGCTGGCGCAGTTGTGGCCGAAGAAAACCCTTGCCTGAGATCTGCTGCTATGCGAGCCGTCTTGATACGGCTCACTGGCGCCAGCCTTACTGATGACTACTCAAGATAGCCCTTGAGCTCTTGATGAGCATCGCTTAGCAAGTCGAGGGGCAACTGATTTTTGGCACCTAGATAGTGCTGACTGAACACATCGAAGTAGCAGCTTAGAGCCGAAGCTGCTTCAGTGTCGCCGGCCAGATCGAAACACAGTGCGGCCACTTCAGCGGTACAGAGATGTTCGCTGCGCGTGGAACGTCTTAGCTTGTACCGTGAAAGCTTTTCAGGGATCAGGCTCAAAATGGGGATGGAGTCAAAATAAGCGCTTTTACGGAAGATTTTCCTCGCTTCAGTCCATGTAGCGTCAAGCAGCACGAACAGCGGTCTCTTATTCGGATTAATTGTCACGGTATTGGTGACGCGCTCGGCCGCTACATATTCCCCCGGAAATACCAGATACGGTTGCCACTGCGGATCGTTGAGCAATGCAATCAGCTTCTCATCGACTTCGGTGCGTGACCACACAAACGCATGGTTATCCTTGATCACGTCTGCGATCAGCCAACCCGTATTGCTGGGTTTGAAGACCTCTTTTGTCGTCATGATCAGGCACACCCCTGATTTTGCCTCGACCTTGGGACGCCACCTGCACAGGCAGTGACTTTCGATCACTCGACAGTACGGGCACCTGGGCGCACGTGATCCGCGAGCAAGGTAAGGCTTGGTACTCTCCTCCTCCCGCTCATCTCTCAGACAGGCGACAGAGTTTCTGTGACAAAGAGTCGGGGTCATTGAAGGGTAAGAAGGCAGTGACACGAGGGTATCCGGCAGGTCGAAAAGTCGCGGCATTCTATCAGACCCGCCCGGCGCGCCGTGTTCTCTGGTGTCCGCCAAGGCTCCTCCCCTATACTGCCCGGCCCTGAGAGCTCACTCCCCCAGTGAACGCCTCGGGATGTCGCCGGTCCAACGGCCAGCCTCTGCATCACCCGTCCACGCACCAGGAGAATTCAATGCTGCGCCTCATCGCCCCCACTCTCACGCTTTTGCTCGTCGCTCCACTGTGCGCCAACGCGGCGTCCAAACAGGATTACGAACTGAGCCAGATGCTTGATAAAGTCGCGAAGGAAAGCAGTGTCGGTACGCCACGCGCCATCAACGAAGACATCCTCGACGAAGGCTACACCGTTGAAGGCAAGATGCTGATCAACCACCTGAGCGTGCAGTCTGGCCAGGCGGCTCAGATGCGCGAAAACCCGGACGACGTCCGCGGTCAGCTGGGCGGTAGCGTGTGCCGCAATGCCGGTTATCGTCAGCTGATGGCCAAGGGCGCGATCCTGCGTTACCAGTTCACCGAATACAAAACCAACAAGCTCATCACGACGCAGGAAATCAAAGCGGCGGATTGCGCTGCCAAGCCCCCTGCCCACAAGAAGTGATGTAACGCGCTTTATGGGCTGCGCGTTTCGAAATCCTTTCAACGCGCAGTCTTGCTCTCTCCTCCCGGCTACTTCCGCTATTCAAATCCCCGCCACTCAGCACTTTTCGCGCGCTGCTTGATCGCTGATCCTGGTGCCTGCTTTTCGTTTCGCCGTGCCCCTGATGCCTCATCACATTTTGCATGCAAGAAAGGGTTGCCTGCGGCGCCGGTTGCCATCAATGTTTTCTCTTTTCAACCACGGATTAGCCCAGAATCGGGCGCCGCGCAGGCCTGATGCCTCCCTTTCCTTCGGATGCGCTGCGCACGCCGACGCATGACGCGTCGCGATCCCGCCACCTGGCGGCGGTCAATGATTCTGCAGAAGGAGAAAGCGTGAATGCCGTACGTACCCAGTGACGCGTTGTCTCAACACTTTCAGAGCAACGGAATCGACCTCACCCCCAAAGTCGAAGAACTCCTCGGTTCGGTCGCCCCGGACAGCCCCAACCTTCCGCTCTACCGCGACATGATTCTGACCGTCCTGCGCATGGCCCAGGACGACCTGAATCGCTGGAATGCCAAAATCACCCTGCAAGCGCTGCGCGAGCTGGAGAATGCGTTCCGGGTGCTCGAACGATTCAAAGGCCGGCGCAAGGTCACCGTGTTCGGCTCAGCCCGTACCCCCCTGGAGCATCCTGTTTATGCGCTGGCCCGTGAACTGGGCAAGCAACTGGCAGCCTCCGACCTGATGGTCATCACCGGCGCTGGTGGCGGGATCATGGCCGCGGCCCACGAAGGCGCCGGCCTGGATCATAGCCTGGGCTTCAACATCACCCTGCCGTTCGAGCAGCACGCCAATGCGACCGTGGATGGCACCGGGAATCTGCTGCCGTTCCACTTCTTCTTCACGCGCAAGCTGTTTTTCGTCAAAGAGGCCGATGCGCTGGTGCTCTGCCCCGGTGGTTTTGGCACCCTCGATGAAGCACTGGAAGTACTGACGCTGATCCAGACCGGCAAAAGCCCGCTGGTTCCCATCGTGCTGCTGGATGCTCCGGGCGGCACGTTCTGGGAAGGCGCTCTCGGTTTCATCAAAAGTGAGCTGGAGGCGAACAAATACATTCTGCCCACGGACATGAACCTGATGAAGCTGGTGTACAGCGCCGATGAGGCCGTCGCCGAGATCAATCGGTTTTACAGCAACTTCCACTCCAGCCGCTGGCTGAAGAATACCTTCGTCATGCGCATGCATCACGCCTTGAGCGAACAGGCGCTGAACGCCCTGCAGGACAGGTTCGCCGATCTGCGGTTAAGTGGCGACTTCCAACAGTACGGGCATCAGGACGAATATGACGAAGCGCAGTTCAGCCATCTCACGCGTCTGGCGTTCGCGTTCAACGGCCGCAACCATGGCAGCTTGCGCGAACTGGTGGACTGCATAAATCTGGAGGAGAACTGGGCGACACCTGCACCTTCTCAGCAGACCCAGCCTGTGAAATCGATGTGAGGGTGAATGCTTGAGGGCGCGTCTGCGCGCCTTCAGGCAGATCAAGCGTCAGTCGTCGTTGCCCTTGCCACTCAGCAAACGACCAATCAGCTCGGGCGGGTATCCGCGATAACTCAGAAAGCGCATCTGCTGCCCACGTTCGCGGGCATCTCTGGGCAACTGGCCGCTGAACTTGCGCTGCCACAGCGCTTCCAGCTTCTCCCACCAGTCGACGCCGCACTCGCGCAGCGCCTGTTCAATGTCCGGACGCGGCAAACCGCGCTGCCCCAGCTCTTCGCGAATGCGCAAAGGGCCGTGGCCAGAACGGGCACGATAGGAAACGAAGCTTTCGAGGTATCGGGATTCGGACAGCAGCCCCTCTTCCGTCAAACGGTCGAGCGCTGCGTCAATCAATTCGGGGGGAGCGCCGCGCTGACGCAGTTTGCGCGTCAGCTCGACACGGCCATGCTCGCGTCGTGCGAGCAGGTCCATTGCAGTACGCCTTACAGCGACGGGCGTATCAAGCACAGCCGGCATGGCGGGGATCAGATGTCCGCGTCAGCTTCGACTTCAGCCACATCGTCTGCCGCTACGCGGGACGATTGAGCCTTCACATCAGGCGCTGCAGTCAGCAGTTTCTCGCGAATCTGCCTTTCGAGGGTGGTGCCGATTTCCGGGTTGTCCGCCAGGAACTTCGCGGAGTTGGCTTTACCCTGACCGATCTTGCTGCCCTGGTAGCTGTACCAGGCGCCGGATTTCTCCAGCAGACCGTGCAGCACGCCGAGGTCGATGATCTCGCCGTTACGGTAGATGCCCTTGCCGTAGAGAATCTGGAACTCAGCCTGACGGAACGGCGGGGCCACCTTGTTCTTGACGACCTTGACGCGGGTTTCGCTACCGACGACCTCGTCGCCTTCCTTGACCGCGCCTGTACGGCGGATGTCCAGACGAACCGACGCATAGAACTTCAATGCGTTACCGCCGGTAGTGGTTTCCGGACTGCCGAACATCACGCCGATCTTCATACGGATCTGGTTGATGAAGATAACGAGGCAGTTGGCGGTCTTGATGTTACCGGTGATCTTGCGCAGCGCCTGGGACATCAGTCGGGCTTGCAGGCCGACGTGCATGTCGCCCATTTCGCCTTCGATTTCAGCTTTTGGTACCAGAGCGGCCACGGAGTCGACAACGATGACGTCGATCGCGTTCGAGCGCACCAGCATGTCGGTGATTTCGAGGGCCTGTTCGCCGGTATCTGGCTGGGAAACCAGCAGGTCATCGACGTTGACGCCCAGCTTGCCGGCGTACTCTGGATCGAGCGCGTGCTCGGCGTCGACGAATGCGCAGGTGGCGCCCATTTTCTGGGCTTCTGCGATGACGGACAGAGTGAGGGTGGTTTTACCCGAAGATTCCGGGCCGTAGATTTCAACGATCCGGCCTTTTGGCAGGCCACCGATACCGAGTGCGATATCGAGACCCAGCGAGCCGGTGGAGATAGCAGGAATAGCCTGGCGGTCATGGTCACCCATGCGCATTACGGCACCTTTGCCGAACTGACGCTCGATCTGACCCAAGGCCGCAGCCAAGGCTTTCTTCTTGTTGTCGTCCATTGAATCCTCTCGTAATAGGTTAGGCCTTGACGGCCGATATAACTGTATAAGTAGCCAGTATTATTCCACAGGGTCTGACGCGCGCCTACCCCTGATTTGGTATTTCTCCGCGAGAGAGGCGTACAAGCCCCTCTAGCGCGGCGCTCACCGTTTGTCGGCGGACCGCATCACGGTCACCTGCAAATAGAAAGCGCTCGGCGATCAATCGTTCCGCCACGCCCCAGCAGACCCACACCGTACCAACGGGTTTCTCCGCAGAGCCCCCGTCCGGCCCGGCCACCCCACTGACCGCGACCGAAAACTGCGCACCGCTGTTGGCCTGCGCGCCCCTGGCCATGGCTTCGACCACTTCGCGGCTGACGGCGCCGACCTGGGCGAACAACGCTTCCGGCACCGCCAGTTGTCGGGTCTTCTGCCGGTTGGAGTAGGTGACATACCCGGCCTCGAACCAGGCCGAACTTCCGGGGATACGGGTGATGGCTTCAGCGATGCCGCCTCCGGTGCAGGATTCGGCCGTGCTGACCTGCGCGCCCGCTGCCAACAGTTGCTGACCCAGGGTTGCTGCCAGGTGGGTGATATCGTCCAAAGGGGTTCTCCGTATCGGTCGAGGCAAAGCAGACACGCTACACCAGCAGGATGGATGTGCAACACAGACGCGACCTGAATCCGGATCACGCCTGCAAGACACTTATTTGCGCTCCGGTTTTTCGGGGCAGGGTTTCTTGACGGTTTCCACGACGGTCTCCCGTGGACGTCGTTTGGCCTCCTCCAGAGGGATGAAACGGCCGTTGGTTGAATCTCGTCCTCGCTTGCGTTGCATAGGGCAATCCTTGTCGATGATGCCGCCTCCAGTCGGGCGGTGCTCGACATCCTAGCCAGCTCGAAGCGCTTCGTGTCGGTTCGGAAACGCGCCGTGACGAATCAGCCGGACCTGCGGCCCGAGAGCGTGCGTGGTAACCTTGCCGCCATCGCAAAAGCAATCGGATATGACGTCGGGCCACGTAGGTGGAATCCCTTTCGTCGCCCGAAACTTGCCTCAACCTCCTACAGAATTTGCCTAAATAACTGATGAATAAAGCAATTTCCGACCTGTCCTCGCACACCCCGATGATGCAGCAGTAGGGTGAAAAACGAAGCGCAAGCCATGAAAGATACGGCGCGCGCTTTTTTTCTGTCTAAAAAGAAACCCCAAGTTAGACGGGCTTAGGGCCAATAGATTCGATGTAGCCCGAGGTAGTATTAGACACTTCAGCAACCCTCCCCGGCGTTCTGCCGACCTTCACAAAACCCTGATCAATCTTCCCTTGTAGAAACATTGAGTCCCCGGTTCAAGCTCATGCTCTGGCCGTTGGAACAGGCCCAGATAATAGCCGTGCTCCAACTCCAGCAAGCCCCATTCCCGCGCAGCGTCCGTAACCTCGAGCATGTCCGACAGTTCGTCGGCATCGACCTGATACCGCTGATAAGCGAGCATTGCCAATTCCCGCAGCTTCGCCCGCTGGCCGTCAGGGTCGGTGACGAGGTCTTGCCTGTCCTCGACCATCATCTTCCATGCGGCCAGCGGGTCGGCTTCGTTATTCGTAGGTCGAATCATGTTCGGTTCTTGATACTGGATATGCGTCCAGTTAACCGAAGCCTCGCCGGCGGCGTCAATCGGGCAATGATGAGCGGCCATCAAGACGAGGCCTTCCGCTGACAGAGTTCGTGCTTGTAACATGGATGATTGAACTTACTGCAGCGTGCGCTTAGAAAAGGAAATATCTGTGAAAAAGGATGAGCTCAGCCATACGGCTATAGTGCTTTGGCTATTAGGAATGTTGGTTATTTTGGTCCTGCTTTTGAAGCTGGTCATTCCATCGTCCGGATTGCTGTAGGCCTACCATGAACAACAAATCAGGCTCTACCGCGTGGCACTACATGCTCGGCGCGTGCATCGCTGCGGTTCTGGTGGTGTGGTTCTCGCGCTACATTCAGACCACCAGCTTCGACCTGGTGCAGCACTTCCTGTTGGTCGACGAACTGGACAAGTACCACGGTGTGCGGGATGGAACGCTGCAGCGTATCGGCTCAATGGCGATTTATCCGCCGATATCGCACTGGCTGGCCGTAGTGGCTGGCCGGGTGTTTGGCTCAGGCCTGATCGGTATCACAGTCGTTACCGTGCTGGCGGCGTTCCTGGTCTACGTGGTGATCGTCTGCCTGGCAGGCGCGAACTCACTCAAGCGCATGCTGTTGTTCGTCTGCGCGTTCCTGGTCGGCACATTCTCCAAGTCGCAAATCGGCTGGGAGGTTGTGGACAATTTCTTCTATCCGCAATTGGTAGCCGACGTCGTTTACTTCGGCGCCCTGTTGTGGGCTTCAAGAAACATCGGCGAGCGTAAAGAGACAGCACTGTTCTTGCTCGGCGGCTGGCTGACTATGTGGATTCAGCCCCTGGTTGCTATTCACGTGTTTGCGGCGGGGTGTGCATTGCTATCGTTCAGGCTGTTGACGAACCTTGCCCGCGACAAGACCCCAATCAAAAGCACTTTTGTATGCCTGGTTATTCTGGCTGTAGGAGCGGCAATAATCGTTCTGACGAACCCTGCCTTCAAAGTGATGCGCGATATCTCCGCTAACAATGGATCGCTGACGTTCGGATATAACTCGATCTACATCGTCTCGTTCATGTGCGCGGCGTTCGGTGCGTGGAACCTAAAGCGCTATTGGTCAGGCAAGGCCGTGTATGTTGATGCCGTTTTGGGTACCGCAGTTGTAGCCGCTTTCGGCCTGGTGCTACTCCAATATGCCCTGCTCAAACTCCACGGCGACGGCTCACCGTACGCGGTCAAGAAACACCTCTTCATCGTGTCGACCCTTGGCGTGCTGAATGCGGTGCGCGTCTTCGCATCGTACGCTCCATTCGGCGATAAGAAGGTGCGCGGCGGTTTGGTGGCGCCAATTCTCGCCGGGCTGGCCTCTCTGTTCATCCTTAAAGGCCTCGTCGTTCCAGTTGCCCCATTCATTGAAGCCCTGTCGTACGGCAACCAGGTGATCAGGGACAAGAGCAACGGCTTTGCCCCGGGTAACACCGTATCGGTTGAGCCCACAATCCCGATGATGGCGAACGTCATGGTTTCTCTGACGGCGTTCCAGCACCCGTTTAATGCTCGAGCCATCGGCTGGCAGGAAGGCGCATCAATGATCGATGGTGCTGACCGCGTGATGCTGCGACAGAGTGAAAGAGTCAGCAGGTTGTGCAATCTGCCTTCCACCTCGAACGGCTCTTACGTGGTTATCAAGTCCGGTTGTTTGACCGGCTACAGCCCAGGCGAAATGCTGACGTTCTCACCTGGGGTCTTGGGCTGGCAATACGCTGTCAGTGGATGGTACGCGGCTGAACCGTGGGGCGCCTGGACGCAGGGAAGCGTGGGCGGCACAGTCAAGTTGCCTGTCCCTTCTGGAAAATACCGCCTGAGCGTCGAAGGCCGGGCGTATGTGACAGAGAAGCACCCCGCGCAGAGCATCGTCGTGGAAGTGAATGGCAAGGATATCGCCATGTGGGATTTCAACGTGACAAACCCTATCGGCACCAAGTCGGTGGATATCCCTGAAGCGATGACCAAAGACGGGCTACTGCAGATTGTTCTGAAGGCGCCAGGGGCTGTATCGCCTGCCCAGATGGGCCAATCGGCAGATGCCCGTGTGCTGGGGATTGGTGTTCAATCACTAGTCCTGAATGCAATCCCATAAGGGTCTAGGTAATTTGGCGCCCTCGGGCGCCATTTTGCTTTTGAGACTCACACTTTTCTAATGCCGAACTGCGCCACCTTCACCCTGCTGTCCTGAGATATCCCAGCGGCCAGATACAGCCCCATCCTTGCGCTTACCACCGTCTCCGTAACGTCGCCGGTGTACCGCTGCGTCTCCAGCGCACCCTTCCAATTGGCCGGCAACGTGAACGGTTCCTGATATTTGTCCATCGACCGGTAGTAAATGGTGGTGGAGGTGCCCGCGACTGGCTTGGTGATTATCAGCTCAGCCTCCCAGCCGAGGATGCCCCGGCTGTTGCCGACGATCTCCGGAGCCGAGACCATCTCGATGACGTCCCCTGCCAGGAGATTCGAAAGCGTCACGTTCGCGGCCGGCTGCAGATAGATGTACCCGCCTGCAGCCGCCATGGTCCCGGCCAACTCGATGCACTGCGCCTCGCCGAATGCCGCCGGCTCTTTGTACCAGCGAGTGGTGATGCCGTTTAGGCCCGAGCCGGAGGCCTTGTAGTTGTCCGCCAGCACCGATCCGGCGACTGGGTTGACCGATGCGTTGATCACGCCGGTTGAGCCCGCCATCATCGGGTTGGCGTTCAGACAGCCGAACGGACGAATCGCTGAGTACAGGTCGGCAGCATCGGTGGGCAGCGGCACGCCGAAGAATTCGAAATTGGCGTTGATGATCGGCACGCAGCGGGACTGGATGAAGTCTGCGCCGATCAGATTCGGGTGCAGGTCATCGACGGTCATGTCCTGCGTGAATTCGTCCCAGATATTGACCACGGGCACGAACTGTTTGACGTAGCTCAGCACCCAATCCTTGTACGCGATCGCATCTGCCAAAGCCTGGCCGGTCAACGCCTTGGTGCCGAAGCGCGGCGTACCAGTGCCGACGATCAGGTACTTGCCGGGCGTGTTCTGGAAGGCCGTGATCGCCTTCATCACGTTGGCTTTGCTGTCTGCCAGCGTCATCCCTGGCGTGGTGCTGTCGTTTGTGCGCGACAGCAGCATCCACAGATCGGCGGTGACCGACGTCAGGCAGGACGGGAGCCTCGGCATGAACTGGCCGGAGTGGTCGCCCACCTTGCCCTGATTGTCCAGGTAGCTGGGAAAAAGCCCAGTCTTTGCCGCGATCGCGCCGGCGTAGCCGTATGCTTCAGTACCAAACGCCTTCGGGTCGATGGTGTGGCAATTCGCGCTGAAGCTGTCGCCAAGCAGCCCCAAACCGCGACGGATGCGGCGCCGCGGCACAGCAGTGCTGATGAGTAGGCTCATGAGTAGATCTCGAATACAGCACCGCCGGACGGCGTGAATCGCGTTTGCGAATAGCCCAAATCGAGACGCCACGCGCCGTCCTGGGCGAACAGATCAGATACAACCCAGTCTGTGCCCACCTGCTTTTCGACCTTCACACTTCCGCCGTTTGCTTTGACGGCAAGTGTGACCGGGGCCAGGCTCGCGGCGGCAATGTATTGTTGAGATTGCATCTTGTACTCCTAATCCGAATCTGTACTGAAGGCAGTCTGGTGCTCGGCGCGATCAAGGCACGTCGCGGAAGAAAACGTGGTTGCCGAGCTTCAGAGTCCGCTTTGCCTTGGCAGCCCAGTCCGGCGCCTTGGGCATGGTGGTCGCGTAGTAGTGCGTTGCCCCGGCGGTGAGGTCCGGCACCCGGTCATCAATCACTTGGTCAGCAGCAATCCGGCACTGCGCCAGCTCGCGGAACGGGATCTGGCGCGCGCCGCTCAGGAACTGATAGTTCGGGTCGGTGCGGTTCCAGCAGCTGAACTGGTACGGCTTCTGGCAAACACCGGCGTAGCCCTCGCCCCACCACGACTTGTCCTTGCCGTCATCGACGCGGTTGCGGATCGTCCAGGCCACGGCCACCATCCCGGCCAGCCCCTCGCCACGCGCTTCGCCCCACAGGGTGCGCGCTAGCACATCGCGATCTTGTTCGGTCACGGTCATAACTTTTCTCCAGGCAAAAAAAATCCCGCTCGATGGCGGGTTGCGGTAAAGCTGAGGGTTGTTTAGATCGGAGGGACTGGCCAGTCCACGGTAGTTGGGTAGCCGGGCTGTAGCTGGATCTTCGAAAGCGCCGAGCGATATCTTTTCCAGGCGATCAGAAGCGCCTCGCCGTCATCATCCGCGTCACCGGTATCGTGATCATCCTGAAGCGGCTGAATGGCATCGTCGGCAATCTTCTTGCGCCTGCTTTGCTCGGCGGTCACCTCGCCCATTAGCGCAATAACCCGCTGCGTTTCCTTCATCTCTTTGGTGATGAGTTTGGACCAGTCGATATTGCTCATTCTGGTGACACCTCTGAAACGATTGGCGCAGGCAGCGGCAGTGGAAAAGCAACCGGTCCGTCAGGCACGCCCACCAGGTCTACAGGAAACGCCTGCTCCGGGCTGGAATTGGCTGGGTTGGGAAATAGGAGCGTGACCACCAGCTCGCCGGAGATCATCTCCACGTCGCCTGCGAACCACTCCGAATTGATCGCCGATCGCGGCAGGGTGGCACCATCAGGCATCGGGGAGAAGTCGAAAGCCTCTCCATTGATGATCAGTAGGCCCCCGGCCTTGGTGACCTCTAGTGTGTCGTCACGGCGCTGCGGAGATAACTTGATTCTCATTAGAACCACCTTCCTTTTGCTGTCAGATAGCAGATGGCATATCGCGCTTCGGAGAAGCGATTAACGAAGGATATTGCGAACGACGTGGTGGAGGCCGGTCCCTCGCCTCCCATACTCATCAGGTAGCCGTACCCGCCGGACGTACACGGCATGCCTGAAATAACCGGCGGCTCAGCGAATACAGCGGGGAAAGCCCAGTTGGCCGATATCGTGCCGTTTGGCTGTACCAGCCCGGGGTCCAAACGCACCCTGCACTCCATAGAACCGTCTGCGTGCTTCACGAAAGACCCATTGCCGTTGGTGTTTGCCTCAAACACGGAGCCTGTTGGAACGCCGCCAGTTTGGGACACAGTGCCAACCAGAGCAGCCTGTGCGGCCGATCCCAAACCGAGCTTGCTACGCGCGTCAGCAGCACTTACGCCCCCCGTCCCACCCTTGGTTAGCGGCAGCACGTCGTAGTTCCCGGTGGTGCCCAGAGCGGCCAACTTTGTGCCGAACTGGTTCACGAGAGCCCTAAGGGCGTCGGCCGAGTCCTTAACGTAACCTTGCATCGGCGCCAGCGCGTAAGTGCCCATGCTGCTTGTAGCCCCAAGGTAGTTGGGCGATATCGCCATCGCCGTATCGCTGGCGATGTTGGTCACTTCGTACCAGCGTCCATCCGGACCGAGAAACGCATCCCCTACCCGGCTGTTGGCAATGAAAGAGGTGCCGGTGCCAGTAACGGCGTTCGAATTTTGGGCGACGGAAACCGTCCCGGCTTTGTACCAGGGCATAAACTATTCCTTTGGTTGATCGCTTAGAGCCTTCTTACGCTGTCATCTTTGCGAATATGGCTGGAAGGTAGAAAGCGTTCGGATTGGAGGTAGAAGCCGTCAGCGCGTAAAGTGTGCCGTCCGCGAAATTCCATAGCATATATAACTGTCTGCCCGGCCCGTTACCGGCGACCATGTTCATTCCGAAGTTGTTTATCAGCACAAACTCGTTTTCTGGAAAGTTGAAATCAACTTTGTAATAGTTAAAATAGTTGGGCGCTTGCACAACAGTCCTAACGTAAGTCCAGTTTTGAAATGACCGGGTAAAAACGGCGGCAGGGTTTCCGCTGTCAAAAATGACTGCGCCCGATCCGTCCCACAGCCTCAGGCCATATGAGGCTGCTGGTTTGGACATGAATGCGGCCGCGAACCATCGGCCATTTGGTTGCAGCGTGTCGTTGCTGTAGGCCCTTACATAGAATCCTGTCCATGCGCCAGGCGAGCCCACAACCCGCATTAAGCACAGCCCCGCAATCTTGCCAGCCACCGTGTCAGGCCTAACAAAGACCAATGGCGGTTCTTGGCTAGCGATCGTCTGCGGAAAGCTCGTAACCGAGCCCATTCCAGACTCTTGCGTCGGCGCGTACCTCCCACTGCTTAGCACGGTCAGCCTTGCAAATTCAGAATCCAGCGTTACGACATTGCTGTTATTGATGAACTGGAGGCCGTAAGTCATCAGGAGAACCTCATGACGATGAGTCGCATAGGCCCGGCCGTGGCGGCCCATGTTCCAGACGGGAACCCGCGGTTGTAGTTGTAAACGCGAACAACTCCGTTCAGAACCTCCGTCTCAAATTGAGTTGTGTCAGCATTGTAGGAGCCGATTGGTACAACAGTCGCGCAAGAGTTCGCCGGGGTTACTCCGGGGGCCGAAAAGTCCTTATAGCCCAATCCATATGTGCTGTTGGTAATCGTCCAGCCCGAATTAGGCACGACAACAGAAAGTGCCACTCTGAATGTAAAAGAGTTTTCATCCAGCTGGGGTGCCCCGTCGGCGCCCCATATCCTCATTCCATAGGCCATTGCTTACCCCAGATAGCCGAAACGGACGCGCAGCACGTTGTTCGCGTCATAGACAGAGACGTTCTGCGCGTTGATCACCAGGCGCCCCTGACCGGGTACGATCCCGTTAATCTCAAGGGTGCCGTCTTTGTTGAGGATCCAGCCCTGTTGTCCAGCGATGTAGTTGGTCGAGCTGATGTAGCTGCCGATCTTGGCGTTGGTGATCGTGCCGTCTTGAATAAACGTCGAGTTCATGAAGACCTGTCCGTTCTGGACAGCAAACGGAACCGACACAGCACCGCCGGCAATGCTGTTGACGATGGCGAACCGATCGGCTGACACCAGGAACTGGCTTTGCAGGCCAGCGCCCGTGTTCTCAATTCCGAGCCCAATACCGGCCGCAACATACTGGCCGTTCTGGGTCACCTGCATCTTCACCGACCACATTGTCGACAGCTTGCCGGCGGTGTCTGCGTAGGCGTTGGCCGTCTGCTGGATGGCCGACGTGTTCTGCTGAGTCGCAGAAACGTTACTGTTCACGCTGGCGGTGAGCTGCGAAATCGATGTCGCAGTCGAGGACTGATTGTTGCTCACCACCTGCCGCAGATCGGTCACCTGGGCAACGTTATCGCCTACCGTTGCGGTTAGCTGCGTCACGGTCTTCGCCGTCGCTTCGTCTCTTGCCGCGCTCACCTGAGACTCGGTGACGATGCTGGCAGTGCTGCTCCATCCCTTCAGTGCATCGGCAAGTTCGCCCTCACCGTTGTCGTCGCGGACCGATGCTCTGAGGGCCTGCACGCTGCTGGCCTGCGCCCTTACCGCGCCGTCGAGCTCAGTTATGTCGGCAGTGTTGGTGGCAATCTGCGCGGCGAACCCGTTGGCGGTCTCCAGCAGGTTGCCCACATCCTCCCAGTAATCGGCGTTCGGAGGAGGCGTGTTGATCGGCACGGCCTTGTCTGCCTGATAGATGCGGCCGTCGACAACGACCATCTGGCCCTTCTCGTACGTTCCATCAGGGTTGTAGGCTTTGAGCCCGTCGAGCGCATCGATCTGGTCCTGCAGGTCGTCGATCTTCTCGATCTTGGCCAGCAGATCCTGCCCCAGCTGCGTTTCGCCAATTTGGCCTGCGATCATGTCGAGGATCGGACCGGCTTCGGAGCTCGTCTGCCCCATCACGCCGAGGCCGGCCGGGTACCACGGGCCGATATTGCCGGTACGGTCGACCAGCCGCGCCCAGAAGAAGAACGTAACGCCGGCGAGCAGCCCCTGCATGTTGTACTCGGACTGCGGGTAGGCTAGGTCGCTGAGCTTGGTAGCCGCAGCCAGGTCCGTAGTCGGGCCGTGCCAGATCTCGGTGCGCTGGGTGTCTGTCGCACCAGGTGGGAAAGTCCACTTGAGGTGGATGCCGAAGATCAGCGCGGTAGCCGTCAGCGATGTCACCGCCGGCGGCAGGCCCTCCTTCCCGTTGAGTTGGGTCAGGATCGAGCTGCGCCATACCGACGAGATGTCGTAGGCACTGACAGCCCGCACGCGCGCCAGGTACGAGCCGGAATAGATGCCGACGATATCGACGCTGTTTGCGCCGGTGCGCTGCACCTTGATCCAATTGCCGTTGTCCTTGCGCCACTCGACGTCATAGCCGACCGCGCCATTCACCGCGGGCCAGGTGATCGTCATTGTGGTGACGGCAAGGCCCTGCGCGATCGCAGTGGTAGAAGTCAGCGTCACGCTCGCCGGCGCCGGAACGACCGTCAGCGGAATCACACTAATCGGCCGTTCCTCAAGGCGCGCGCCCGTGTCGATGTAGGCAAACTTGCCCGGCTCATACTGCAGCGCCGAGATCTCGTAGTCGCCTTCGGTGGTCCGTTTGGTGCTTAAAACGCGGAACAGCGGGATGGCCAGATCATCGGCGTCGAGCGCCCACTGAAGCTCGGGGCCTGGGGTTTGGCTGTACGCGGCGGTGACCGTGATCGCTCGGCCATTTACGGACTGCACGGTACGGGCTTGCGCTTGGCCGCTTGGCAGGTTGACGATCAGCCGGTCGCCGGCCTTGGCCATCGTGTCCCGGTCCAACGTCACCACGCGGCCAGCCGCGGCAGATATACGGCCGCCGACCTCGCGACCGGCGAGCAGCGAGTCAGCCACCGGGATGATGTAGCCCGGCAGCGGTATCGCGCCCTCCATGCCGGTCTTGAACGTGACGGTCCGGTCCTGGTTGTTGCTCATCACCACCCACTTCCCGCGGCGCTGAGCTTCGGAGGCGCGGGTGCACCCGATCGCGCTGATCTCGGTGGGTCTGTCGTCGAAACGACGCTGCAGCGCCAAGTCCGAATAGGCGGTCACGTCGGTGTCGTAGTTGTTGGCCGGGTTGTCGTAGCTGACGATTGCGCGGGTGTAGCGTGTCTTTGCGGAGGCGCTGCCGTAGTTCATTTCCCCGCCAATCACGTTCGCCCGGGTGAACACGTAGTCGAAATCCTGCGCGCGCGGCATGTCCGCCTGCATCACGAGCTGGCCCTGCGCCCAGTAAGTCATGCCCCGGTAAATCGCTGAGATGTCGCGCAGCAGCGTCCAGGCATCTGCCTTGCCCTGGAGGTTCATGTCGCAGAGAAAGCGGGGCTCCTGCCCGCCGATGCCGTCCGACACCAGTTGATCGCAATACTGAGCGATCCGGTACAGCTCCCACTTGTCGACCATGTACGGCTTGATGCGCTTGCCAAGTCCGAAGCGATCTACCGTGCAGATGCCGTAGGTGACCCACGCAGGGTTGTTGGTCCAGGCCTGCTTAAAGGTGCCATCCCAAACGCCGGTGTAGGAGCGTGCGACCGGGTCGTAGTTGCTTGGGACCTGCCACTTGCGGCCCTTGCACTTGATGGTCACGGCCGGGATGTTGCTGAACTGCTCAGCGTCGAATTCGACGTACAGCAGCGCGGTGTTCGGGTAGCGGAGCTTCTCGTCGATCACCTCAGTCAGCCCGGCGACGAGCATCGTGTCGGCGATCTTGTTGGTGTTCTGGTTCGCTGTGAGGCGGCGCACCCGGATCTGCCAGCCGGAAGTCGCCGGGGGCAGATCAATACGGCGGGAGCGCTCATAACGGGTCGTGGTCTTTCCGTCCACGGCCTCGGCCAGCACCTGTACGTACGCGCCGCCGTCGGTGGCCAGGTCAACGGCATAATCGATCCGGTACCCGCCGACATTGCCCTCATCATCCTGCCGCTGGAGGGCTGGCCAAGCGAGGCGAACACGCACGGCCGAAAGCTGGATGTTGGTGATCGAGCGAATCCACGGGCTGTCGCTGCGCAGCTCGACATTGATGGTGGTTTCGTTCTCGACCGACGGGATACCCGGGATGTAATCCTGCTCAACGGAGCCGGAGCGCCACTCCCACTTAACGTTCGGGAAATTGACGTTGCCGCCTGCGTCGTTGATCGGCGTGTTATCCAGGAAGATGTCGGCGGCCGTGGGCACGCCTTCAAACTCCCCCTCGCCCACCGCGATAAGGATCTTGGCCAAGTTGGTGGAACGCAGGCTGTCGGTTGCCTCCGTCGGCGTTTTCGGGCTGCTGCTGCCGCCTTTGGCGCCCCGGATGTCCACTTGCTCAGCTGCGCCCATGCTTTCCTCCAGGCATAAAAAAACCGCCAATCGGCGGTCAGGTATTCCAGTTCAAAATCAGGTTTTGTCTTCAGCGAGAATCGATGCCGAGATGATCGCGCCGCCCCACCGACGTTCGCCGATACAGATCGCAACAGGGTTGCCGCTGGCAGTCGTGTTCTTGGCACTACCAAATGCGTAGGAAGGCAAGTTGTCGGGTGAAGCGCTTTGCTTTAAACCAGAAGCTTGTGGGCTCAGCATCTGAATAACCCCGCCCGCGACAAGACCAATACCTGCCGGCGCAAGATAAGGGGATGTGGCAGGAAACACGGCCGAGATGACCAACAAGACAACACCGAGCACAGTTTGCAGCACCCCGCCACGCTTGCTGCCGCCAACTACTGGGACAATCCTGATTTCTCTTGTGCCACCAAGTTCGAAAGCTGACTCACCGACGTTTCTACCATTTCGAAAAACGGCGAACCGCATGCCGAGCGCATCCAGCCTCTTCACCTCGCGGTCGAACCCCTCGATCGTGCAGCTAAGCGATTTCAGTACCTCTCGCGTACTTCCGGAATCGATCTGCTTCGGATGATTCCTACCAAATTTAGATGCCAGAGATCCGGACAACTTGATGTTGACCAGTCTTGGGGAGAGTAAAGGAGCAGCCTGCATTTTCACCTCGCAAAAGAAAGCCGCCTAATGGCGGCTTCTAATTATCTGCACTTCTGCATGGAATCCCTCAGCGATGATCGCCCGAGTTGAGACCAGGCAACCCGCTGATAGAGCTTTCCGACAGCGCCAGCCTGGGTAGTTGTGATGTCGAGAACATCGTCCGTTTGTTGGCCGAAGCCGTTCACGATCCTATAGCCTTTGGCGGTTTCGCTCATGACCGCCGCGGTGCCGTGTTCTTGCCATTCTGGAAACACACATAACGCATAGGCTTTTGCCGATTTCGAAGTGGTAACGGTTAAATTCGCTGGCGACGACATCAGGTCTGATGGACTGGAACAGGCAGCCAGCAGGGCAGCAGCTGCCAGCGCTATTACTAAATTTCGCATGATGGTCCCTCATTGATTGAGGGCTGAGCGTATCACCGGGCTGTGTGCCCATCCAGCATGGACAAATTTTCAGTAACTGAGTGGGATCCCACCGTAGTAGCTTTGCGCCTCCAAGGAATCGCTCCGGTCCGTTGCCTGCAAGCCCATGGACCTGACCAAATTGTCACAGGAGGTTGGTATGGGTGAAACCGAAGGTAGCTGGGGTTACTCCATCGGGCCAAGCAATGCGATGAAACTCCAGATCGCAGATATTGTTATCAACCATGCGCTCTGCGACGACCCGTTGTTGGAGATTTTCATATCTCTTTCTGGCATGGAACAGAAAATAGCCTCCCCAGTGGTGAAAGTTCTCAACTTGAAATCGGGTGCCTTGGCCAACGTAATCTCGTCATTGTCAGCTCAACTATCTACAAGGCTCGATCCTCAAATTGCATCTAGGCTGCCGGATGTCATCTCAGATTATCGCAAGCTATCGACGCTTCGAAACGAAGTCGCGCATGGCCAGTGGATGCCCTCTCCGGAGGGTAGCGACCATGCAATGCTCCAAAGTCTGCTTCGAAAAAACGACGACGGTTCTAAGTTTGAGAGACGGTTTTCTGCATCACAACTTAAGGAAATCGCTGTTGGATTAGCAATTACGCTTTCTGCGCTCCATGTGATATTAGCAATTCTTACTTCTGCGATTCCTAGCTTTGCGATAGCGGAAGCTTACAGGCAATACGACGAGGTTATTTTGAGAGTGAAGCGCTCCTTACTTGCGCTGCCTGAGCCTTTGGCTGAAGAACAGCCATGATCCTGAAAACTTCTTCCAGCAGGAAAGTGGACATCAGAGGATCGTGCAGGCTGTAGATGTATTGCAAGGCCGCCTCGGTCATCGCATCCGTCACGATGACCTGCCTAAGCTCTTGAGGTGGTCGGCCGGCAAACCGCGCAAGATCAGCAAGGTTTTGCCGGTTCAGCCAGTCCGATAGATCTGTCATTTAGCTACCCCAAACGAACCTTAGGCTCATTGTTTAGCGTTTTTGTGCCTGAGGATCAGGCGTGTTCTGTCATACCAAGGGCCGCCGAAGATGATGATCTCCGATGGCCTGCTGTACATGTGGTGAAGGAGAAACGGACCAGCGCCGTGCACCGCAGTCGGCTCGACGCGCAAGGTCGGATCTGCGCCGAGGTAAATGCCAGCGTGGTTGGGGTGTTTCGTGCGCCCTACTTCCATGACAACCATGTCGCCGCGCTGCGGTGTGCCGACACGCTCAAACCCCGCCGACTCATAGGCCTGCTCGTACAAGCTCGGGCCATCGGCATGCTCCCACCAGCCGTCGTCACGCTTGAAGGCTTCGAACTCCAACCCCCACTCGCGCTTGTACCAGTCAGCGCAGACCTGCCAGCAATCCCAGGCACCGTGCACAAAGGGGCGGCCCAGAAGCGGCGTATTGCCAGTGGGAACGATCGTTCGCAGATCACCTTCAGGCCAGCTGAGGATGTGCCAGGGCAATTCCGTCGCCTCGCACATCGCCAGATCGCGCGGCGAAGGCCTGCTCGTGGCGTCCGGATGCGAGTGGACGATGCCGATCACTTCGCCCAGGTCCTCGGCGGCGGCGTAATCCTCCGGCGAGATCCGAAACTCTTCATTGGGATCAGCTGCGGTGTTCGTGCACGGGATGTACTGCTGTTTTCGCCCGATGCTGATCAGCAGACCGCAACACTCGCGAGGGTAATCGGTGGCGGCGTGCGCCTGAACCGCCTTGAGAATATGTTTCAGCATGGTCAGCTCCTGGCTATTAGGGAAACGGCAGGGAAGCCGCCAAACGGCAAGGGGTTGCCCTCACCGAAGCGAGGCACACAACCACGCCCCAGAGTCGCGTCGCACTCGTCCCTCTCTGGATCGTCGGTGAGGTTTCCATCCTTGTCCCGGTATGGGCCGGTGTAATTGCAGTTTGGGCCGCGGTACCCGCCGGTGAGGCACCAATGGCACAGCGTCGTCATCTGCCGGCCGATGGATTCGCCGCCGACGTCGCCCGGGCTCGCCAACTCCCACGACACGCTCGATCCGTTCTCGGATGTCTTCTGGTCCAGATACCAGACCTCGATCGTCTCTTGCGAGGCGTCCGCATCCGGATTCCCGCCGGGGAAGTTCTCGGCATCCAGATACTTGCCCAGCGTGTGCCGCATCGTCAGCTTGAACTCCAGCAAATCTTCGAAGGTCAGGCACAACGCGGTAATACGGCCGTTGACGTTGCTCACCGAAAGGGTGGGACGCACCGCCGTGCCGCCGCCCGTCGCCTCGATGCCGTCGATCTGCATCGGCCAGGCGCCGTACTCCTCCCCTTGCCACCAAATGGCCTTTGCCGGCAACTGATCGGCGTCAGCGCCAGCAGCGATCAATTCCGCTGCGGTGTACGGGATCGCGTGACCATGGAACCGCAACACATCCGCCCCGTAGTCAGACCCATCCAATTCAAACAGCAGCACTTCACTCCCAGGCTCGAGCACCTGGATATCTTTGATCAGCGGCATGTCTTACCTACGGAATGAATGACTGGGTGAACGTGGAGGTCAGGGTGTAAAAGCCAGCACCGTTGGGGGATACGGTCGGCGCCGTAGCGCGGTAGAAGCTCAGTTCGCCGAGCGGGGGCGTCCACATGAACGACTTGAACCCGGCGTGACGATCAAGAAAAGCCTTGATCTCGAGCGCTACAGACTCACGAACTACAAAAGACACCGGCCAAACATCCACTTTGTTGTTAGGGCCATCACCCACCACCTGCTCGTAACCGTTCCCGAATTTGCTCGATCGGGTCCGGTACTCGGGTGTGCTCGTCGTCTCCAGCTTCGGACACCAGGTGAATGTCTCAACGGCCATTGATGGTCCTCCAAATCGCCCCGCCTGGCCGAAGCTCTTCAGCGATCGCCTGCTGAGCGCCCCGTTTCGCGGTATCGGCATAAGCCTGCCCGACCGCCTGCATGTCTTTCGCCGACGAGTCGTTTGCCGCGCTGGGCACTGTGAAGTTCTGTTGAATGACTACAGATCCGGCCGCGTTGGCCGGGCCAGTGCCCGCAGACCCGCCCGAAGCCAGGCCCACATATCCGCCGCCCGTGTAACCCGGCTTTCCGGACTTGTTCAGGCGCTCGAGGTACTGTCGCATCCCGGGCTGCTGAACCACTTCCTTGCGGATAACGACCTCTCCGCCGTGAACGACACCCATAGGCTCATACTTGCCCCCGTCGCCGGTGTAGCCGCCATCCCAGTGCTGCGAGGAGAGCCAGCTCTGGTAAGCCGCGCCGGTATACCCGGCCTGAGTCGAGCCAGAGGACCCACCACCGAAGTATGTGGTGGCGGCAGTGGTAGCCAACCCGAGGAGCGCGCTGCCTCCTGACGTGATGGCCTGCCGCGCGGCGATCCGGGCCAAGTCAGCGAGAACCGACTTGGTGAAATCGGCGATCGAGGCTTTGCCGGTCATGGCGAAATTCACGACCGAATCTTCAAGACCGCTGAACACCCCAGAGAACAGGCTCTTCGTCTGCCCAGCGACATCCTTCGCGCTTTGCAGATAGTCCTGATAGGCCGCTGAGGCTCCGACGGTCCAATCGCTTTGGGCCTTGTCCACGTCGACGTAGTATTGCCGCTGCATCGCCAGGCGCTGATCCAGCGCGCTTTTCAGCGATGCCGTCTCTTTGTCGTAGAGCTCGGTGCTGAACTGGTCCTTGTTGCTTTTGTTGTAGTCGGAGGTCAGCTTGTCCAGTTGCGACTGATAGGACTGCTGGATGTTTCGCTGTTCTTGGAGGCGCTGCTTTTGCACATCGCCGAGGCCCGCGCCAGCAAGATTGTTGTCGAGCCCTTGCTTGGCGCTCGAAAGCTGGCTCTGAAGATTTTCATCAAACGCGGCCAGCTTACGGCGTGTTTCGAGCGCCTTTTCCGACAGCGTGTTCTGGGTTTCCAGCGCCGCGTTGCGCTTGAGCTGCGCGGTGATGAGGTCCTGACTGGCCAGCAGCGATTTCTGATCAGCAGTGAGCGTCTTCTTACCTTTGATATCGGCGAGCTGTTGCTCCCACTCGATCAGCTTTTTCGCGTTCGAGCCGAGTTGCTGGCTTGCCGCCGACTGGTCGCCAATCAGCGAGTTCTGCTGCTGCAGCACCGCGTATTGTTGCCGCGCAGAATCCAGCGCTTTGGTGCCAGCGTCTTCCTGATACGCCTTCGGCTTTTTCGGATCGGCGTCTTTGTAAGAGGGGTTATCGCGGATTGCCTTGTAGGCTGCCGTTTCGTCCTCTGCCGAAATCTTGTATCCCGCAGCACGAGCCTTGGTGATACGGCGCTGCTCATCCTCGAGCGCCTTGTTCATCTTCTGCGTTTTGGTGAAGTTCGCTTCTCGCGCCTTCTGATATTCCTCGAATGCCTTGCGGCCCTCAGTCTGGGCATTCGCGTTTTCGCCCTCAGCCTTGCTCGACTTGGTCAGCGCGTCTCGTTGTTTGATGAGCAGGTCGAGGCGTGATTTCAAAAACCGCGTGGAGTCGCTACCCTCGCCGAGCGAGTCGGGAAACATCTTGGCCAGGACACCGCCCTTGCGGTCATCGAGCAGCTTCTGGGTATTTTTGATCTGAGCGTCAAGCGAGCTTTCACGACCAACCCCGACGATCTCTTCCCACGCCTTTTTCGCGGTACCCGCGAGAGAAGCCCAAGCAGTTTCCAGCGTGCCGAGATTCGCTTTGATGTTTGCAGCGCGCGCTTCGAGCGCTCGTGCGTATGCGTCCTCTGCCACGGCGGCAGCGCCCTGCTTATCGCCGTTTTCCTGCAACGCTCGAACCTGCTCGTAAACCGAAGCGGTGAGGAAATGGTACTTATCGTCCAGATCACCGAGGGTTTTCACGGGGTCCTTCGCGATCTTTTCAAACTCGGCGATGGTTTGCTCAGTGGCGGTCCCGGTCGCTTTCTCCCAGTTGATGGCAGCCGACGCGATCTGCTCAAAGCTCGCGCTGGTGATGTCTCCGGCGCCGGCAAGTTGCGCCAGCACCTCAGCCGCCTTGCCCGTGGTGGAAACGGTCGAACCAATCCGCTCAGCCATTCCCGCCAGTTGGTTTGCGCTGGTACCAGCGACGTTGCCGGTGGTTATCAGCGCCACCTGATACGCCGTAGCCTCCTTCGAGCCCTGATAGTAAGCCAGAGCCAACGTTGCAGCCGCAGCAGCGGCGACGGTGAACGGATTCACCAATCCCAGCACGTACCCGCCCAGCGCTTTCGCAGCAGGGCCGACGCCGCCGAACGAATCCTTGAGCTGACCACCCTGCTGCAACAGCACGGTAAGCGGGTTTTGCCCTGCCTGAATGGATGTGGCGATATCAGTGAACTGAGCGGGAACACCGCGCAGTGCTGCGGCGTACGCTTTCGCGGACATCGCGCCCTTGTCCATGTCGTTGCTGCTCTTGCCCAATGCAGCACGCTGGTCGTTTAGCTTTGAGAGGTAGTCCTTGAAGTCCGGCTCGTCGAGCCGGCCGGCCGCGCGATGCTTACGCAACTGCTCTTCCATTTTATCGAGCCGGCCGTATGCACCCACTACCGGATCAATCTGTCCAACCAGCTTGCCCATTTGATCGGCTTGGTACTTTGCCTCGCGGGTCGTGGACTTGAGCTTGCGTTCTGCCCGGTCCATCCCCTTTTCAAAGCCGCCGGTGTTCGCCACCAGGTCGACCGTCAACTGGCCGAGCGAATCAACAGCCATAAATCACCCCTTCACGCGCTGCAATAGCGCCAACAGATCCTGCGGCGTGGCTTCTTTCGGGGCGACTGCAAAGCCGCGGTCCGGCATGAAATCCGAAAGCTTGGCTTTACCGCCCATGACGTTGTTGAACACCGTGGCCAGCAGCGCGAAACCCTCATCGAGACGAAGGCCCAGATTCAGCGAGCCGGTCTGAAGCCGGTACCGCATCCAGTCCATCGCCTCGACGTAGGTCATTCTTTGCTTTGCTTCGGCGATCGTCGTCCCGAGGACGATGGCGAGCTCGTGCCAGAGCTCTTCCTCGGGTTGGATTTTTTTTCGAGCGCGCCCTCTGGCACCTTGTTGACCTCACCGATTGCGGCGAGCAACACAATCGCCAGCTCCGCGCAAAGCGGGCCATGACCCGTCTCTGGTCCGCCCACCACGTCGTCCACGGTGAAGACTGGAACACCCTCTTTATCGGTAATGCAGGACGCGATGCGCTGAGCGGCCAAGTCACCGCCGCGGTCCTGCGCATCCCAGCGCTGGGTCAGCGAAATGAACGACTCCTGCAGCACGTAGACGGTGGCCTTCTGCGGCTTCCCGTTCGCGTGCCAGCTGACTTCCTTTTTCTGCGGTGCCGAGATGAAAGCGCCGGCCGCCTTGAGCGACGCGATATTCAGATCCATAGGGGCTCCTTAAGGCGCGGTCTTGGCAACCAGAACGGGCTCGCCCGAGACCTGGATGCCAACGGTGGATTTGACGACGTCGCCCAGGCCGAACGTGAACGGGAAACTGTTCATGTAGCCTTCGAAGGTGAGCCAGGTGCGGGTGTTCGGAAGGTCGAAATCGATCTCGGTCTCCACCAACGCGCGCGCCGTCGCACCGGTACCAGAACCACCTGTGAGCGCTACGTTAGGTGCGCTGGTGTAGCCGGAGCCCTCGTTGGTGATGGTGAAACCGGTGACCTTTTCGTTTGCGATTTGCGCCGTTGCTGTCGCGCCAGTGCCACCGCCGCCAGTGATAGCCACCGTAGGAGCAGTGGTGTAGCCGGTACCCGCCGAGTTCAGCACCAGCGCAGCCAGGCCGCCCGGGGTGCCGACAAGAGGCTGGATTCCTTCTTCGGTGTCGAAGTTGTAGCCGTCCGACCAGCCAACAACCCACTGGAGCTTCGTACCAGCGGTCTTCAACTGGTGAAGGCGCAGGTGAACCGGGTTTTTCGGGTCGATGTTCAAGCCGAACGATGCCGAACCTGGCTCAGCAAGGCCGGCCTCGTATTCACGACCTTTCGATTTGGTGCACGTCACGTCAACTTGCGCGACCGAAGTGTCGATGCCATCAAGCGTGGTGAAGCAGCCCACATCGAGGATGGTGTTATCAGCCGGGTCGATGGCGAAAAGCTCAGTGCCCTGGACATTAATGGTCAATTTGTTACTCCCGATTTCCTGCGAAATCACTTATTGGCGCGCATGAAAAAACCCGCCGGAGCGGGTCGTTCTTTCTGTTCTGGTTACAGCCTTACGAGCCAGGCAACATCGAAACCTTTCCGGTAGTTTTTGGTGTCCTTGTCGCGACTATCGACACCGAAACCGGTCACATAGGCGTGTCTGCCGACGGCCCGACGGATTGCGACGACAACGGCGTCTGCGCTGCTTGCCGTATCAGCATAAACGTCTACCTGCAGGCCGTATCGGTCGGTATCAGGTAGACCATTCACATAGTTGAACGGCGATCCGCTGACCACCTGCCACACCGCGTATGGCTTAGCCACGCCCTCCGGAGCCTCTCCATGGGGATAGAGTCTCGTGGGGCTCATGCCAAGCAGCTGTGTCACAGCGGGATCGGCGACGCACGTTTTGAAGATCGGAGCGACCATTAGTTGATCCCAAGCTTAATGAGCTGATACTTGGCCGAGCTGAGGAACTCCTTGAAGACCGCTTCCCGGTTGTTCGCCAGCGCCGGCCGCAACATTGGTCGAGCCCGGGAGTGTTCCGTACCCAGTTCCACCCACCACCAATAAAACGTGTTGCCGCCACGCTGCCCGGCCTTTGTCTTGCGCACGCCAACTGATACCACTACAGCTCCGATCTCCTCGCCCAGCTTTTTCCGCTCAACCAATGCGATGTTCGCGGGTAGATAGTTGCAGGTCTCGGGATCGTCTACCCGGGAAGCCCTATCCTTTGCATCAGCCAGAACAATCTGCATGGCGTCCTTTGCTGCGGGCGCGGCCACCTTGGTCCGCACTGCACCGGTCAGCTCGCGAAATTTGGCGGATAGCTGGTCCGTTCCGGTAAACCTGACAGAAATGGTGTCAGCCATTGTTGAGCCCCTTCCCCACCATGATGGTGAGGTACTCCAATCCGGAGCCAGGATCCGGCAACGCCGGCCCTTTGAGTTCGTATATCTCGTTTCGATGAATGATCCGCATGGTGGGCAGAACACCGGACCTGTAACGAATCACCACTCGCGCGGTGGCGGCTGATTGAGCAGCTTGGGCAGCGATTAAGTCGCGAGCACTCAGCGGCTCAAACGATGCCGGGACGTTTTCCCAGGCGCTGGTCCAGCCGGGCAACATCTCACCTGTGGCCGGGTCCTGGACCAAGCCCGGTGATTCGATATCGATTCGGTGACGTAGCTTGCCTGAGCGCATCAGATCCCCCAGCCCACACGATATGGCGTCAGTAGCGCACGCGACCCCATTGGCAGTTCGTTGGATATCGTGCCGATCACGATGTCTTCACGGTTCTCGAACAGCGAGCCCAGGATCAGCAAGCATGCAGCGCGAATGGACGCATTTATCAGCACCGGATCCCGGCCCGCTGACCCATCAAGCACCGCAGCGCCCAGCGAATCCAAATCACCGTAAAAACGCCGGTTCATGAACTGGGCAGCGCTGTCCTCCGCCGCGGCGAGTAACAGCTCTACGTGCCCGCGATCCTCCTCTTCGGCGCGTAAATGCTGCATCGCTTGATCGGTCGGGATGGCGTTCATGTCAGGCCTTCGGCTTTTTGTCGGTGGCCAGGCCGGCAGCGACCAGCGACACCGCGTCATGCTTCGGCGACTTGTAGCCTTCGCCACCAGCACGGCGAATCTCTTTTCCGTCCAGGTAGCTACGCAACGGGTAAATCATGATCTGGTTGCCGTCCTCAGCAGCGCCATCCGCCTGCAACTGGTCAACGGCCGCTGCAGCAGCGTCGAGGGTAATCGTCGAGCCGGCTGCTGCGGCGCCGGAGGCCGGTTGACCAGCCTGCACGGTGTTGCCAATGCCATTGGCCGGGTCAGCGGGCTGGACCGGGCCAGTCCCTGCGCCTGCCACGGAAGCGCTATCTGCTGCTGCCGCCCCGCCTTGAACGCCGGGCGCCGTTGCCGGGCCGGTGGTGCTTTGTATCGGAGCCTGCGGGCCGAGCGTAGCGACAGTCGTATCCGCCGCCGTAGCAGTGCCTTTGGTCGCATCGCTCGCGCTTGTACGTGCCATATTCATCTCTCCTGAAACAGTGAGGCCGCCCGAGGGCGGCGCTCTGTGGGAAGGGTTAAGCGGCTGGGGTCAAAGGACCGGTCACGAAAGCTTCCGGGCGGTACACAGAGAAGGCGCAGCGCTCTTCAGCGCGGATGGTCACCATGTTCTTCTCGAAGTCGTCGGCGTTCTCAGTCGAGACCAGCACTTCGATGCCCATCCGGTCAAAGATCTGCGCAGCCAGGCTGAAAGCGCCTACCAGGAACTGGTCCTGAACAATGGCCTGGGTTTCAACGACCGGCAGGTTCCACAAGCGCGCCGCGGTGCCTTCTTGCGGCTTGCCAATGATGTAGCGACCTTCACCGTCCTTGAGCAGCTCGATGGCCGCCCAGTCGATCGGGTTCAGCACGATGCCGGTGGACGGGAACTCGGCCAGCTGCGCCTGCAGGAGCGCCAGACGAATGCGGTCGATGCGCTGGATAGCCTGTACCTGCACGCCTGCAGGCGGCGCGTAGATCTGGGCTTGGGGGATGATCCCCTTTAAGTTGTTGCCGGTGCCGTTGCCGTACAGCAGCTGCGCTTCCTCGGCCATCAGCAGGCCGTAGCGAGCTCGGGCGTCGATGTAGCTCTGCAACGCAGAAGCGTCGTCCAGGATTTGGCGGCTGCCTTTGAACAGGTGTGCGATGGTTCGCACGTTGGCGTTCTGGAGCTCGAATTTCAGATCGCTGTACGGCTTGGCCAGGCCTTCGCCGACGATGGCGGCGTTGTTGGTGAAGCCAGTTTCACGCACGTACTCGATAGCATTGCTGTCGGTGGTGCCAGGTGCAACCAGATCGCGAATGGTCAAGCGGCGCTGCGGCGCGAGAACAATGCCGACGCGCTCGGTCTGCACCAGTGCGCCACCGGAGGTCGGCACGGAGGTGATTGCGGCTCGCGGCACTGTCACACGGCGGGAGCCGCGGAAAGAGCTGTTTACGCCTTCTTCTGCCATTTTCGCAGCGACGAGCTGGCCGGCAGACTGATGAACTTCCGGTTCATGACGCTTGTTGGCATTGACCAGCTTTTGCTCAGCATCCTGCATGCGCGCCTGAAGCTCGCCCTGCTTCAGCAGCAGCTCGTCCACCTTGCCACGGGTTTCGGCCTGCATTTCACCGGAGGCTTTGATTTCCTTCTCGGTGCGCTCGGCGTAAGTCTTGATCTGGTCGCCAACGGCTTTCAGGTCGGCTTGGGTTTGCTTTTGGGAAGCTTCAATTGCAGAAAGATCTACAGGCATGATTTTGTCCTTTCAGAAATGAAAAAACCGCCTCGAGGGCGGTTATCAAATGGGTTGCAGCCCCAGTCGATCAGCAGGCGGGGATGAGCCCCCGAAGTGCCGACGCCTGATTTGCGGTTTCTTCAAACGCGGATACATCAAGGGCAGCGCTAGGCTTGCCCGGCACGACAGCGCGAAGCGTGTCGCCGCCAGCAGCGCTAGACCTGCTGGTCTTGATTTCTGAGATGAGCTTGCGGCGCTCGCTGCGCGGCATCCCTGATTTGGCGAGCGCAGCGTCGAGCTTGCGGGCCGAGTGCGCCTGACTGCCTTCTTCGCTGGGGGCCTGCTCCACTTCGGATGCGGATATCAGGCCGGTAGCGAAGCCCTTTTCAACGGCGTTCGAGCCGTTCATGTAGGTCTCCGCGTCCAGCATCTTCTCCACCGCGGACTCATCCTGGCCGCTGGTATCGGCGTATAGGCTGATCATCGCGCGGTCAAACTCTTCCATCGTGTCGGCGAGCTCGCGGATGGCGTGGCGGTTGCCGGCGAAATAGGTCCAGCAGTTGTGGATCATCAGGAACGCTGTCTTGGCGACTTCGCGCTTGGCGCCAGCCATTGCGATGACAGATGCCGCCGAGGCAGCCAGGCCGAGGACCTTGATCGTCACCTCTTGAGAGTGCTCGAGCAGGCGGTTGTAGATTGCAATCCCCTCGAACATGTCGCCGCCCGGGGAGTTGATGTAGACCGTCACTGGTTTGTCGCCGATCGACCGAAGCGCAGCGTCCACGCGCTTGAGCGTGACGCCCTCGCCGTACCAATCCTCACCGATGATGCCGTACATGGTGATGGTGTCAGTGCCGGCTTCCAGCGCAGCGCGCAGATCCGGATTCCACAAATCGAGCGCGCGCGGGCTCAGCTCACAGTTGAAACTGCGAGCGTTTACATTCAATGGCATGTTTACTCCTGAGCCTGGCCGAGCCAGTTTTTCAAAGCATTTTGAGCGGCTTGCCCGTCGGTGGACTGCCCGAGCTTGTCGATTGGCGCAAGGTTGGTCTGGACGGTGAGGACCGCAGCATTGCCGCCGTGGCGTGGGAGATTTTCCTTAACGCGGCATTCGTCGCGGGTCATGATCCCGTTTTGCGTCATCTTGCTGTACCACTCCGCCCTGCCCGCACTGTCAGCCTTAAGGAACGCCTCGAGCGAGAACTCTGCGTAGTAGGATTGGCGGTCAGCGGGGGTCAGTAGCCGCTTGTTCACGCACTGCTGAATCTGGTTGGTGATGGAACTGATGCTGAAGGTCAGGAAAGCAATCATCTGCTGTTCAAGCCCGGTCCCCCAATTACTACCCGCGTCAGTCTTGCCGACCATCCAAGGCGGCACGCCAAACCAGCGGCAGACCTCTTCGATGCTGTAGGCCCTGGACTCAAGCAACTGGGCATCCACCGGATTGATGCCGATAGACTCTGGCGTGATGCCCTGCTCCAGCACTGGCGAGCGTCCCGCGTTGAGGGCGCCAGAAACCTGCTTCACATAGTCTCGAAACTCCTCGCGTTGCTCAGGCTTGAGCACGCGATCAACCTTAAACGCCACGGCCGGAAGCAAGCCATTCTTGAACGTGCCGTTGGCTGCATCGTCGGCCGACATAGCAGCGCCGAACACGTCCGCACCATAGCGAATCGCCGATAGCCCTACTCGGCCGTCAAGGCTGAACGCCGGGATGTGCAACATGCTCTCGCGTTCGATCTGGCGCCGAGCACCTTTTCGTGGTCGGAACCAGTAGGTAACCCTGCCGTCATCATCAAGGTCGAGATCCACGCGCCCTGGCAGCAGGAAGTCCAGAGCAACCACGCGCGAGCCGGCACGATGAATTTCCGCGTACGCATTCCCCCGCAACAGCATCGAAGCGACCATGGCCTGCCAGAACTGGAAAGCCGTCATGTCCTCATTAGGACTCGTATGGATCACGTCGTAGAGGGCGAACTCTCGAGCATCCTTACGGCCACCGTTCTGCTCGCGGCGATAAACGCCCATCGGCAGGCCTGCAACAGAAGTCGAGATAATTCGAACGCATGACCACACGGCGGAGAGTTGCATGGCGTTGTCGACTGTCACTGTCTTGCCCGAGCTGGACTGTCCACCGCGAAACTGGCTCCAGAAACCGCCGTCGCTCAGACCTATGGGCTTGCCCAGCCATTCGCTAAGCGATGCACTCGGCTTGCGCGCGGCGCGGCCGAGCACCGCCGAGAAGGATTTACTCACCGATCAGCCCCTTGCGCACAAAACCAGCGATTAAAAGTAGCGAAATTCCGCCGGCGATCAGCGCCCAGCCCAGTCCTTGCAGGACGTATACCCCAGCAACTGCCGAGGCAAATCCGCACAGGGCGAGCAGGATGTACACGTTCAGTGGATTCATACGATTATCGGATCTCGAATGGCGGCCATGAAGTCGTCATTCCCCCGGCCTTCCGGGTTCAAAGAAATCAGGGTCACAGCGTTGAACAGGGCCATGAGTGGGTCAATCTTGGCCGACCCACTGGCTTGCTTGGTGATCAGAATAGAGTTAGCGCGAGGCTCAACCTTGGCGTTTCCCACACACCACGACATCATGGGTTGCCCCCCATGCTTCATGCCGCCCTCGGCAAGCTTTCGCTCTGCAGTCTTGATCGCACCGCCAAGTTTCCAGCCCTGGCTGATAGCGACGATCTTCTCTGGAGGGATATCGCGTTCGATCATTGCGTCGTAGATGGCGCCGATGCCTACCGGGTCGACACCTACCTTGTCCAAAAGGCCCGACTCTTCAATCTGCTCCACCAAGTCGGCGACGTCGTTCACGTCATCACCGATACGCGCTGAAAGCGTCAGGTTTCCCTGCTTTTGGAAGTCGTGAAATCGAGGTGCTTCTGCCTTTCGGCGTTCGAGAACTGATGGGTGGGCCCATGCATGAGTCCAGATGAGCCAGTCCCGTGTCCGCTTATCGCGCCCTACAGCGGCGAAGCCCAGCAAGTCGTCAAGGCCGCCCCCGTCAATACCGACGTCAATCACTTCGGACTTCGATAGCAGCATGTCCAACGTCAACACTGGTACGGCGGCGGCAGACCAAAAGTCAGCGCCAGCCCAGCGATCTGACCGCAGCGCCAAACCAATCTCGACGTTGAGGTGCTTGGACATGAAACCGAGAACCTCGGCTTCCCCCGCCTCCTCGGCCTTCTTCATCTCACGGATCAGAAACTTCTCGCTCACCGAGTACCCCATATTCGGGTTGGTGATGTAGAAGTTCTCGGGATTTCGGTGCTCCTGTGCCTTGAGGATCCGTTCAGGAAACTCATAGATCACAGGCAAGAAGTTGGGGTCTAGGATCGTCCCGTCTCGAACGCCGCGGGCATATTGGAGCTTCTCGCGAAACACCCCTGCCGGCGGCTGATCAGATTGCGTCGTCAGGTAAATAACGAAGCCTTCCGGTCGAGAAGCCAAGCCGCCCGTAGCTTCACGCAGCATGTTCGCTGCATGCGGGTTCTTGCCGAACAGGTGAAGCTCGTCCACCAGCACTACCGCAGCCTTCTTTCCCCCTACGGTGTTCTGGTCAGCGGCCACCACCTTAAGGGTCGCACCGGACTCTCGATGCGTGATCGTGCGGAGGTGGTCCTGCACGTGCAGCAGCGCCGACAGTTCTTCGTCGTGCTTGACCATGTCCCGCGCCGGGGCATAAGCATTGTTCGCCACCTCAATGGTGGGGGCCAAAATGATGAACTCTGCTGACTGCCGCCAGTTGCGGATCAGGACCGTCAGCATGATTGCCGCGGCGATCGTGCTTTTTGCGTTTTTCTTGCTGATCAGCAGGAAGAATTCCTGAATCAACCTCTCGCCGGTGTTTGAGTTGTAAGCACCGAAAATGGCGCCAGCCAGGTCGGTGATCCACGGCGCGCAGGAGTCGCCTATCAGGGGGCTCCCTGGTGCGTCGACGATCCGCAGATCGTTCAGCACCTCCATGCACGCACGCGCCTCGTCAGGAAACAGCGGCGGGAATGGAACCAGCGATTGTCGGTTGACGATCCTCGTTTCCCAGTCTGGGCACGAGGTGTCCCAGATGGGTTCGTTCAATTATTTCACCGCTCGCAAATGGCTCGGGGGTGGAGGTGCGGCACCAAACCGGCCCTTGGCAGCGATCTTGGCTGCATTCTCCTTCTCCTCTTTCTTGCCGCCCTCACCTTTACGGGGATGAATGAACGGCATCAGGGCCTTCGCGGCGTCGACGCGCAACTTCGAGTCTGTCTCGAAATCGTTCATCGTCGCGAGCAGGAACTCCTTCGGATCAGAGAAGCGCATGGCCTTAAGCAAGTCGAAGCTTTCATCGCCAGGGTCGTCGTCAGCAGACAGCTCCCCGCCAGATGCGCGGCCGCTGAATTTTGGTGGCGCATCCCCTTTAACAAATTTGTTTACTTTTTTGTTAACGGCTGGGCCGGCCAAGGCAGCGATAACGAACTGATCCTTGGCCAATCGTGCGCCAGCCTGGGCAGCGCTGGAGGCTGCGTAACCTGCGGCTATCGCTGCATCTTTATTGGACGCACCTTCCCTCTTCGCAGCGACGAATGCCTGCTTTTTCGGGGTCAGTGCCATTTAACAAAAAACCTGTGAGGGGGAAAAATCTCTGCGTGCGGTCGGGCGCGGTGTCCGAGGCAAAAAGCCCCAAGGTTTGGACCCGCCCTCCCCGCGAATGAGAATCCGTATCATTTGAGTGTAAAACCGTGCATTTCGCACGGAATCGCAACGAAGCACGAGATATGGGCAGGCATAAACGATAACGCCTCTCGTTTAACGTCCGCCTGTCGGGCGTTCTGCATGATTGGCGGCCAAGTCAGCCACGGCCCGCGCCGCGTGCTGACTCCTCTGCCGTCTTCAACTTGTGGCAGGGCACGCACAGCGCTTGCAAGTTGGCATCGTCGTCGTTGCCGCCTTGGGCGATGTTGATGATGTGGTCGACCTCGAGATCCAAGGTGATCGTTCCGCACGACTGGCACGTGTAATGGTCACGCACCAGGACCGCGGCGCGCTTGCGGCGCCATGGTCGACCTCCTCGACCCGAGCCCCATCCCTCATTACCTGACTCAGGGATCGGCTGAGCAAACTTCCTTCCCTCGGGCTCAGCCATCCGCGACGGAAGAGTGGAGAGCCTACTCAATAGACCTCACAAGCCGGCGGATGGAATCCCCGCAGCTTGTGATCTCCACGAGACGATCATCCGGACCGAGCGCCTCGGCCGACTCGATCACAATGGCCTCGACCGTGATGGGCTCGATGTGGTGCGGCATCACCGTGATGGTCGCCTTCCACACACCACTTGGCTCTGCCGTCATGGTGATGGACGTGATGCCTGTCAGTTCACTACCGTCGCTCAGCATCACCCGCGTGCCCATTGTCGGCAGCGGGCTGTTCGGGTTCAGGCTGGCCGACGGGATGATCGTCGCCACGCTGACGCAGTTGGTTGATTCGCTCACTGGCGATCCTCATGAACTTCAGGGCTCTATTGCGTACGGCTGCACAGGTTGAGCAGGCCATCAGCGGCCGCTGGCCCGAAGCAGCTGCTCGGCCAGCAAGGTGTCAAGGTGGCTTAGCAGCTTGATCGCGAGCTCACCCTCGGCATCCGTGATCAAGCGCGCGGTTTGGTCAATGGCCTGCTGCAAGGGATCGAGCAGATAGCTCGATGTGAGGCTGTGCAGCGTCTCTGCCTTCCCGATCGCTTCGTCGATACCACTGGAATCGATATCGACCTTGAAGGCGATGGTTCCCGACGGATCTGAATTGAGCTGATTGCCGCTCGCTGGAGCCTGTTCTCGCAGATTGAAGATGGTTTCAGAGACCTTTGGCTTCGTGCCCGGCGAACCCATGTAGCGCTCGCGGGACAGTTCATGCGATGCAACTTGTACGTGCTGGCCGTATTCGTCGTGAATGGCGCGGTCGATCAGCTCCAGAACATGGGACTTTCCCGAGCCAACAGCGCCAATCACAACGACTTCGATAACTTGGGTCATGGGATCTACTCAACTGTGCAGGTCGGCCACTTACATCGCGCGAATGCCAAGGCACCGGCGTGGGAGTGGTCTTCCGGCATGATCATGGGGAATGGTGGGTAGCCCGGCACTGTGACGTACCAGGACTTTTTCACTTGCTTTGACTGCGGACGATCTGTGCGTCGACCTGGTCAGCACACGTGTCGAGCAGCTTGATGGCCTGGTCTTTCAGTTCCCAAACGTCGCCGTTGTCACGCAGATCGGTATCGTGTGCATTGACCCGCTCGCAAGGGATCAGCTCAGGGGCTTCCAGCCTTATGGCTGTTGTCTTTGTTACCACTTGAGGCTTTGCCGCGCAGGCCGTCAGGCAAAGGCTGAGCAGCCCAATCACGAACAGGTTTGCTGTTGCGCTTGAGATCATCGAAATCCTTCCTCGCCTTCTTGGCTTTGTCCTCGCTGGCCTTGATACGTTTGTTCAAGTCGGCGGTGTAGTCGGCGTTGCGCTGCGCCTCGGCGCGAAGCGTGGTGATCGTCGCCTGGCTGGCGTTGTTCGCATCCACCGCTTCCTGCTTGGCTTTAGCCTCGACGGTCACAGCGCCCTGAAGCGTGACGACGCGGATCTGCTGGATAGCGATCAGCAGGCTCATCACGATGACGATGACGATGGCCGCCGCAATGGCTCGCAATGTGGAGCCAACCTTGGCTACTGCGACAACGGGTTCGAGGCTCATAGTGAGTCCGCCTTGCGGCCGAGGAATCGGATGATCAGTTCGCGGATCGCGGTGACACCGATGAACCCGATGGTGCCGCCGGCGGCGACAGACAGGCTCGACGGCCAGGCCATCCATTCGATGACGCTGCTTGCAGACAGGCTCAGCGCGCCACAGATCAGCGCCTCAAGCACTACGCGCCATTTGTTGGCCTCTTTTCCTTCATAAAGCACGCGCAGCAGTGAAATGGTTGCGGCCATGATCGCTCCTTGCCAGAGCGGATTCGACAGGACGAGCCAGACCTGCGCCCAGAAGTCAGGTGATTTTTCAGGCATGTTCGTCGTAGTCCGACATCCACCCTTTCGGGATCGGAAATGAATCGGCCCCACAGCACTCCCAGCTCGGAGCGATGGGTGTGGCAGGGCCGAAAACGAGAAAACCCGGCGCTAGGCCAGGTTCTAAGTTTGGGTGCGGCTGAGGTAACTTGCGCACTATGGGAAATGTACTTGGCTTTTCCATTCAGCGCAAGATTTTATGCCGCACCTTCCTCCTTTTCCGCGTGAATTACCTGCCAAAGAGGCCACTGCGCCTCAATATCCACTTCCTTGATTGTGGCCTTCAGCATCTCCCATGTCGGCTTCCAGTCCCGATTCCAGTTGTTCGGATCAACCGTGATGCCATAGAAGGCCTTCATTTCTTCAGCGACACGTGCCGGGCCCCACTCAGGAGCGCCGGTCACTTCGCACTTGAATGACTGAAGCGCGGCCGTCACCAGGTACTGAGCGCGAGCGCGGCGCAACGGCGTCAGCTCGGACAGCTCCGCACGTGTGGCGATCAGCAGCACGGCATTCATCACGTAGCGCATGTTCGGGATCGGCGAGTACATGTAGTGCCCGAACTGCTGCACCTGGAACGGCAGCGACCCGATCGCACGTTGAAACTTGCCCATCATGGTCAGGTGGGCAGCGCGGGCGGTGGATCGACCGGCAGTCGTTCTGCGCGTCTCGCTGATGCTGATGCGCTGGCCCAGCACCGGGAAACGGCCAGCCTTCTCGTTTTCCTCCGGGCCCATGGCGGGAAATAGCGCGTCGCGGCGCTGTATCCGCGCCTTGCTTTTCTTGATGCCTGATTTAGCGGTTTCGATAGCCACCGCCGAGATTGAGGCCCCGGACTCATGCTGCGAATCGGTCCAGGCCTGACGAGCTCCTATCAACTTCATGTGCTGCTCTCCCCCAATCAAATATTCGTACCGGTCAGTCGCCGGTGTAGTTCGAGCCGCCGGCGCCGCGGCGGTTGTTCTGTTCGTATTGCTCGTGCGCGCCGCCCAGGCTGTGCCGTGCCCGGTTCAGCTCGGCGGTGACGCTGCGCAGCTTCAAGTTGAGCTGCTGCACCATCTCAGGCAGCGGGAGCGGTTCTCCGGTGCTGGCGCAGACCCAGCCAGAGGCGTTGCAGTGGTCGCAGTCCAACTGATGGAAAATGCCGCGCACGACCGTCGCGCCGCGGCAGATGCCGCACTCCATCAGCGGCTTCAACTCCTTCCGAAAAGCTGGTCCGTGGCTCTTCACTTGCTGGCCTCCATGATCTGGGCGTGCACGGCATTGAGGTCGACACGACCCGAATCGTTGTAGGCAGGGATGAGAATCTCCCTGCCTGAAATCATGTGCAGCTCGAGTGCGGAGCGGCCGTTGGGAAGAACCACCGTCTGCATCGAGCTGATATCGCCTGGCTGAACTGCCAGATCACGGCGCGGATCGACCAAAATCAGCATTTTGAAACCTCGCCATTCACAATGTTGGAAACAGGCTCGCAGCCCCCGCCGTTCGTGGCTTTGGCTTGGTTTTGCGAATCTTCATATTGGGTGTCTGTCAGGTTGTGAATCGCGTTCAGGCCGCGCTCATCTAACCAGTTGTGCCATTTCTCCAACGCCGCCAGACGCTGCGCCCGGGCCTGCGTGTTGATGTAGGTGGACGCGATCTTGCCCAGCGAGTGGTTGAGCAGCATCTCGCCGATGTGACCGTCGATGCCGAGGTCAGTCCACGCTGTGCGGGCAACCTTGCGCAGGTCGTGACTGGTCCACTCGCCCTGACCTATGCGGGTGAACACCGCGCTTGCCTGACCCTCGCTCAGCACACGGCCGCGGCGTGACGGGAAAAGGTAGATTCCCTCGTAACCGCGAGCCAGCTGGATGGCCCTGTACCGAGTCAGCAGCGCCTTGGCCTGAGCGGTCAACGGCACACGGTGTTCGGTCCGGGTCTTGGTGTTCTCGGCCGGGATGAACCACTCGCCGTCCGGGATGGAAATGTCCGACCAGCGCGCCATTCGGGTTTCACCGACACGAGTGCCGTGGCACAGCATCATCAGCGCCAGCATGGCCTCGCCGGGGTGGATCTCGAACAGGCCGGCCAGCACGGGCACCACCTCCGCCAGGTGTCCGCCGCGCAACCGCGCAGCCTTGGGCATGATTCGAGCCTTCGTGAAGTCAACGAACTTCATCTCGGCCATAGGGTTTTTATCGATCAGTCCCAGCTTGGAGGCCTGCAGGAACGCGACTACCAGCAACACGAACAGCTGGTGCACGTACGACAGCGACAGCTCCTGCTGGCATGGCCACATCAGCTCACGGTCCAACACGGCGGCGGTCAGGTCACGCAGGGGAACGTGCTCCAGCCTGGGCTTCAGGTGGCACTTGATGGCTGACTTGGCGCCGGCCTTGCGCTTCGTCGACAGCGAGCGGTCAAGGCTCATGCGCTCGCCGTACCAGTCGATCAGTTGCCCGCACGTGGCGAGCTGCCCCACCGCTACGGCGGCTTCTGGATCGTGAAGCAGGCGCTGACGGAGCGCAGGCAACTCCGCAACAATGGCGGCCGCACTCAGTTCGGGCCAGCGCGCGAGGTGCTTCCACGCCTTGCCTTTGACCAGATACCAGGAGCCGCGCTGCCGATCTTTGCCGAAGCGCAGGTACAGGCCCGGGTGACGAGGGTCACGAAGGTCGCGCACGGCGACGTCGGCCGCCTGCCGGCGGATCTCTGCATCGCTGAGCTTCACAGCGCGGGTTTTGCTCATGCGGATGTCTCGATATAGTCGGTAATCCGCACGCGCACCGCGCCGCCCTTGATCGTCTCTTCGCTGATCTGGAGCTGGGTTACGAACCTGCTGTCGTCAATGCCCAAGGCCTGCGCCACGCCGTCACGCCCGGATTTGAATGCAGCGATGCAGTTGTCATCGTCACGGCGCCGCCGATCAGGCGGGACGAACTCAAGGGACAGAAGCGCCCGGCCGGTAGGCACAGGCAAGGCCGCTTTGAGACACAGCAGAAAACAGGTTGCGCGGTAGGCCTTGGCCGCCTTGCTCTTGGTTGCCCAGTGCGAGCGCGCATTCGGACTGAGCACCTTCGGTGGCCACGGCAGAATCAACGTCTCGGTCATGGACGACCTCCAGTTTTCACCCAGCGCCGCACGTAGAGCTCGCAACCGCCTGTTAAAGCGACGCCATTGGCCTTGCCGATATGTGTTTTCGGCATTTCGCAGCCACAGTGACACTTGGGCTGACGTCCGGGGCGCTTTGGCCGAGCCTCCATGTACAGGATGTGTTCGGCAACGCCTCCGACCTGTCCCCAGCCAGCCATTCCGCCACGCATGGCAGCAGATCGCGCGGCCGGCGACATTTCGTTCAGGTCGGTCATCGCGCACCCCCAAACCAGTACGTCTCACGGCCGTCGGTGTGAACTCTCTTTTCCTTCAGTAGGGTTTTAAGTTGAGACCAAGTCACGCCGCCACCTTCCCTTCGCTCACCAGAATGTCGATGGTCCGGACCATGCCCTGCATGTGCATATGGCTGAGCTGCTCGCGGGTGAATTCGGTTTTGCTACGCGCGTCGACGGCGTCGTGGCAGGCAGAGCACGCCCAGGCACCCTGCAGGTCGTGGGGCTTCAAGCCCATGCCGCAGCGAGTGCCCGACATGCGCAGGTGAGCCAGCACCGTGGTTTCCGGGTTTCCGTTGCACACGCCCGGCACACGGATCTGGCAGTCGCGGCCGCGCGCGGCCTTGGTGAACTTCGTTTGCTTGGTCATCACATCCACGCCCCGAACTGAGATTCAACTGGAGGGACAGACCCGTCGTAGCTGGCCCCCACGAAAGCGATGAAGCACCTGGCAACATTCGCGAGCGACTTGATGGTTCTCATCGTTCGGTCTCCATCAGGTCGACAACTTCATAGGTGCTGGGCCACATCAGCCGGCCGAAGGACTCGGCAATGCCCTTCTGATAGAACAGAGCAATCGCCGGATCCGGCGGAGTGGACAGGTCGATCTTCGAAGAGCACGCGTAGACCGCGTAACGGAACGCCGCAGGGTCGGGCGCCGCGAGTCTGGTGTCGCTCATGCTGATGCTCCGGCGCGGCGAGCGCGCAGTTCGGCCAACGCATTGTTTCCGATATCGGGAGTACGCCGGGCTTCGGCGCGAGCAGGCAGGGCCAAGGGCATCTTCTGCAGTGGAAGACCCTCGATCATGCGTCGGCAGGTGATGACGTAGTTGCGCTCGAACAGCTTCATGGCCAGCGAGGTTTCGAGGCGGTTAAGCGGTTCAAAGCCGCACTCTTTCGCCGTGTGCCAGACGGCCTGATGTGACCACCGGCCCTGACCCGCCATGGATGGGTGAGCGTTGCGGCAGGCTTCGCGGAAAGCCTTCTCCAGCGTTGGGATTCCGAGCATTTCCGGCGTGGGCTGGCACAGCTTGATGAACTTGCCCACGCTCGGCGCGAAGTCCGATCCCAGCTTGCGGCACTGCTCGATGCCGAAGCGGATCTGCTCGATGCGGGTGATGTTCTCGGCCATGAACGCTTTGGTCCAAGTGGCCTTGGCCGCATCGACCGCAGCCTGATCAGGCCATGCCTGCTTCCAGGCTGGGAAGATCGCCATCAGCTCGCGGAACAGAGCGTTGATGACCTGAACCGTGCCGGCGTCGATCTTGAGCGGCACGACCTCGGCAGATGGAACGTTCGGCAGTTGCTGCATGATGCTCGCGACGGATTTCATCAGAGACTCCCCATGTTTTCAGCCCAACTGGTGTCGTCGAAGTCAGGCGCCTGGCCCTTGCCGGCAGACTTCACGCGCTCTTTGCGCACCCACTGGACCAGTCGGTAGCACCAGCCATGCGCAGAGTCGACAGTGCCAGGGCGAGCAGCAAAGAAACCCTTGAACGCGCGGACGGCGGCATCAGGAACTGAGTCGGTCGGCAGGCCCGCGATTGCGATCTGGTCGGCCAAGGCTTTGGCGTTTGGCTCCCAGGCAGCGAACATGGCGAAGCGTTGGTTCGGCGATGGGCACTCAGCGGCGGCGAGGTCTTGCTCGGCGATCTCAGCGGCCAAATCGCGCTGCAGCTGCTGCTCTTCGGTTAATTGATGGTTAAGTGATGTATTGGGTGCAGCTGCTGCACCCCGTTCTGCGTTTTCCTGCACCCCGTTCTGCTGTGAGCTGCACCCCGTGCGGTTATCTGCACCCCGTTCTTTACGGGGTGCAGCATTTGCACCCCGTTTAAGTTGGAGGTCGTACACGACTGGGCGGCGGTCACGGCGATCGATATAGGCGGCGGCGATGGCTTGATTGCCCTGAGCGATAAAGCCGGCTTGTTCCAGCTCATCAAGTTTCAGCCGCACAGTGCGCTCTGAAAGGCCTGTCTGGCTGGAGATCCTCAGCGCAGATGGAAAGGCGCCCTGACCTTCAGGGCCTGCGTAGTTCGCCATGCACAGCAGTACATGACGTGCCGCAGGATTTGGCAGAGAGTCCGTCGGAATTTTCATGGCCCACGACATTGCTTCAACACTCACAGCGAGGCTCCAATGTTCTTTTCGGCCAAACGTGCGAGGCCTCTCGGGGTTACGAGGGGTTGATATGCCGCGCGCTCGATGCCGGTTTCGGTGTCGGGCCTGAGGGCGGTTACCTTGTGTTTTAGAAACCCCTCACGGATACGGCGCTGCATGGCGATCCAGCGAGTCGAACCACCGCGGCGGTATATCCAGCGCTGCTCCTGGAGCCAGTCGAATAGCTTCGACGGGGCGATGCCGAGTTGTTTTGCGGCGTCAGTAATGCAGATCGCTCCCTCAGCAGCGGCAAGCCGGCGGATGGCTGCGAGCTTGGGTGCCTGAAGCTCAAGCACCCCAAGGAGGCGCTGGGTTTCTTTCGCCTGGTCGGCGGCGAGCTGGAGCGCCTCGGCGTAATTGGCCGGGATACGCGGGGCGGCCTGCTCTTCCAGTTCGCGCCAGCGGCGAACGACTGCCATACGAAGTGGTGCGCTGTAACCGGTCAGCAGGCAATCGGTGTGCTCACGGTCAAGCAGGTACTCAGTTTGCTTGCGGTTCATCCCGTCCAAATAGATGCGCGCAATTTTGCTCACATCTTCTTTGAGGTCGGCGCCCATGGTTTGAATGTCGCGCTTCACGTCCGGGTGCCGCTTTCCTGTGAGGGCGGCGATCTCGCGTGAAGACATGAACTGACGCGTCATGCCCTGACGGATAGGAGAAACTGACGAATCAGTCCGGGTATTGCTCTGGGGGTTCGTGGTGTGCATAATCCGACCTCACAATTGTTGTTGAAGAAGCCGGGCTGCAATCCCGGCTTTTTTATGTCTGCGATCTAGGCGTCCAGCGCATTCGGGGTAGCGAGTGGATTCCACACGAAAAGGCATCGGAGGCCGAACGTGACTGAAGAATTTGATAAGTTGGTAGCCAAACTCAACCAGCAAAAAGGGGAGATCATCGGGATTAACGCCATGTTTCTCGCGATGACCAGGCGCATGCCTCCGGGGGCTCTTGCGCAGCTCTTGCGTGATTTTGATAGCGAGCTTGAGCTCGCCAAATCGAACCTGTCGTACCAGCCCATTCCGGATGAGGTCATTTCTGGTCTCGATCATTACGGCCAGGCACTGAAGAATTTTCTGTCTGGCAAACCCCGTTCTTAACCATCGCCCCATAGAAGTCTTTTCGGCATTGTTCATCATCAGTAAGCGCAGCAAAGCGAGCAGCTGACCCCTCCCAATAGGCCGCTTCGGATCTATGCCAGGCGGCTTTTTCTTCACGATCAGTCGTAGGCGGCCAAAGCAGAATTGGCAGGTGCTGACCATCCAGGACGGCAATCCCAGCAAGAATTTCAGCCGCAGCCTCTTCTGGCTTACCTGTGGCCCGCGCAGCGATTGCGCGGACTGCAATTTCGCGATCTCGACGATTCATTCAGGCCGCCCTCACAGAGGCTTCCATCACATCCAGGCTCTGCCGGACATGATTGATCTCGACCTTGATCTGCGACTTCTCGAACTGGCTGACGTGGTTGTCCTCGAGCGCTTGGTGCACGGCGATCGTCAGGTCAGCCACCTCTTTGCCCACGCTGATCATCGAAGATGTAAGTGCTTGCGGGTTCGGCGCCGTCTTCGCAATGAGCTCAAAGCCGAAAGATTCAGCGAGCGCCATCAGGGGGCGCATGTCTTCGGTGTGCAGCAGAATTCCGAACAAGTGCTCGATGGTGAGGTGGTGAGCTGCGTTGTCCGGGTTGGACCGCTGGAGCAGGCTCACGTGGGCAAGACACATCTTCCCGGCCAGCTCTTCGGCGCCGCTTTCCTTGATCGTCGTGTGGCAAGCCCGCAAGAAATCTTCCATTCGTAAACCCTCAAATTTGTTTCTGTGGCTGCGTGCCATCACGCATTGCAAAATGTTTCGGTGCTTGGAATCACGCCGCAAGCGTTCGAGAAGCCTTGAATTTGCCTTTCGACAAAACCTCGATCTGGTACTGCCGGGACACCGGAATGGTTTCCCCCCACATCGTCACTGCGCTTGGCTTGATCCCCAGGGCTTCCGCCAATTTCTTCTTGTTGCCGAAAAATTCAGCGACTTGTTGGGTTTTCATCACGCGTCCTCGTTGGAGCATGCAGTAATTTCAGCATGCTTAAGTTACAAGCGTCAAGAAATCCTTCAGCAAGCTGCATGCTTAAATTCAGCTAACTTAATATTGAGTCCATGGATAGACACGAACGTATCGCCAAAGCCATAGCGGCCAGCGGCATGAAAAAGGGCGAGATCGCGGCAGCTTGCGGCGTTGCAAACTCAGCCGTCACGCAGTGGATTTCAGGCGAGAGCAAAAGCTTGAGGCCTGAAAACCTCTACGCCTTAGCCAAGGCCACTGGCTTCAGAGCTGAATGGCTGGCCATTGGTGAAGGTCCTGAGACCACAGCGCCCGAAGACGCCAATGTGGCCCACACCGCCCAGCCAAATATGGCCTACCGATACCCGGTCATATCGTGGGTGGCGGCCGGCGCCTGGGCGGAAGCGGTGGAGCCCTATCCCCCAGGCTTTTCTGACCGCTATGAAATGTCTGAATACGATTCGAAGGGCCCGGCCTTCTGGCTCGAGGTCAAAGGTGATTCGATGACATCTTCGGTCGGGCAGAGCGTGCCAGAGGGAACGCTGATCCTGGTGGACACCGAAGCAGATGCTCAGTCAGGCAAGCTTGTCGTAGCCAAGCTTGGAGACAGTAATGAGGCTACCTTCAAAAAGCTGGTAGACGACGGCGGGCGGCGGTTTTTGAAGCCTCTCAATCCGGCATACCCTATTGAAGTGGTTGCCGATGACTGCAGAATCATTGGAGTGGTGGTCAGGGCCCTTATGAAGTTCTGAACGGACTGCTCTGCACAAAAGCCCGCCTCAGTGCGGGTTTTTTTGTGCCCGGAGGGCGTGGAGAACATTTGTACTCCTTCAGCTTGTCGTTCGCTCAGGGATCCAATACTGTATATCCGTACAGCAAGTAAACGGAGGTTCAAATGCTTTCACAGCCTGACTTTAGCCGCTCGAAACCCCGCACATACGAGGAAATCGGCCATCGAGTTCGAGAAATTATCAGTAATCCGAGAGTCCAGAAAAATCAGTTTGCGATCATCTCCAGGCTGCCTGACGAGAACCCTGCAGATTGGCGGCGCCTTTTGAGCGAAATGGCAGGGACTGCTGGCATTAGGATTGAGCGAGTAGAGGGCGACGGCTACAAGGTCGCTTGGCAGGAATACTGCGATGCATGAAAAAAGCCCGCACTGCGGGCTTTTTTACGGCCAAAAATTTAAGCATTCTGAATTATTTATTTCAGATTGCTTGACACAACTATTTCAGCTTGCTTAAATTCAGACCAAGCCAAGCAACACGGGCCCAGCAGCGAAAGCCGCGACGCTCTTTAACAACCAGACGTGACCACCACGACGTACCCACTGGGTCGGAACAAGCTAAACCGTCGTCCACGCAGCCTCTGGATAGCTGCCGTACTCGCCAGATTGCGAGTACGCCAAACCATGCAGCCACCCAGGAAAAACACCGAGCACGCAATGTGTGACCTGGGCAGAGATATGAATCCGGCAAAACGCATGGCGAGGAACAAACACCATAGGAGGAACCTGCCAATGAAGTAGTAAGACCAGCCGGTAAACGGACCGGCAACCCACGACGGACTGCCTACCCCACCGGGCCGCCGAGCTGCAGTTGGCTGTCGTGTAGCGAAAATCTAACCCCATGACCGCGACGCAGAAGCCGATCTATGCGACGTGAACAGGGAAGCTCAAGGCCGAACCAGCCTCAGCGCGAAGCCATCGGCGGTGTAGCGCGACAAGGTTTCACTGGCTGGCCTTGGATGCTCAGGGCCAGACGGGAAATCAACCGCCCTGGAGGGCACCAGCATGAACATCAGCGGTTTGGATAAGGCAGAGGTCTTGGCAGCACTCTTCAATGCGTCACGCCAGCAAGGGATGGGCTTTTTGGATAGTCGCGGCGATCGCGATATGTCGAAAGAGCGGGCAGCGGAGATCCTCAAAATTACCGAGGACTTCGACTATCTGGATGGCCGAGTGATGAAGATCAGCCTGTATCGCGACGAAGTCGAAACCCGCCTTTACGACCGCGACAACGGGCAAGGCTCTGCCGAACGCGCCATCGCTCATCTGGTTGCGGCGCGGGACAAAACTGCTGCTAGAGTAGCGATGATCACGCCGGGTCCGGGAGCGGCCACTTCACGGGCTCGCTCGGCGGCGAGATCCACTACTGACAACAGCTTGGATCTGACCAACCCGCTGAACCCGCTGAGCCCATTCAGCCCGCTCAATACGACGTTCGACAGCGCACCTCAACCGTCATCGGATCACTGCTCGGGCAACAGCAGCGCCGATTACGGTTCGAGCAACTCATCAAGCGATAGCTTGTGCAGCTACTCAAGCGACAGCGGCTCGTCAAGCAGCAGCTACGACTGAAACGCATGTCGACCTTGGACGCCACCAAACACATCACGATCGAGCTGGAACACCCGGCGGGCTCGATGAAGTTCGACGGCGACCTGGCCGAGGGGCTGTTTCAAGCAGCGCGGCACCTGACCGGACTTGAAAGGCTGGAGCTGATCCAGCGCCTGCAAGACAGTCACGCCGAACTGGAAGCGGTCGGCAGATAGATAACCAGGTCGAGCGTCAGCCTGACGTTTGCTGCCCGATCCTTGGAGCGTTTTGACGCTGACCAGGACGCATCGGGCATCGCCCGATCTGTGACGTCCTGGAGGCTTCGGCCGCTCAGGGCGACCCCGCGCAGTACTTAGGTTTACCAGCTTTTCGGTGGAGTCTTTTCGAAGCTTCCACTTCGGAAACATGCATCTGCAAGCTTTTGGCGTGCCGCATCATCGGGTAATGAGTCGAGGTGCTCAGGCGTGCAGTTCGCGTCGTTGACTTCGTAATCGTCTTTGGCTTGGGCCGTATTAACCATTACGAG
>NZ_JASCOY010000189.1:0-3722 GCF_029960075.1 Pseudomonas sp. PS02290 | reverse complement strand
GCTCGCGAATGCAATCGTTCTGTTGTGCATGTATCAACTGACAGAACACATTCGCGAGCAAGCTCACTCCTACAGGTGAGTGGGGGCATCGAGCCGTCTGGTTGGACATGTGATTGTAGGAACGATCGGGTAGGCGCTCCACCTTGCCCGCGATAGCGATTTATTCGTTGCAAGCGTAGCAACTGTCAGAACGCATCCGCGGGCAAGCGAGCCCCCTGCAAAAACTACATCTTCAGCAGGCGCTGGTTGATCGACGCTTCAATCCCGGCAGCATCCAGCCCGCACTCTGCCAGCATCTGAGAGGGTTTGGCGTGCTCGACGTACACATCCGGCAGGCCCAGATGCAGCACCGACTTGAGAATGTTCTCTCGCGCCAGGAACTCGCTGACCGCCGCACCGGCACCGCCCATGATGGCGTTTTCTTCGATCGTCACGAGCAAGTCGTGGCTGCCGGCCATTTCGCGCACCAGTGCCTCGTCCAGCGGTTTGACGAAACGCATGTCGACCACGGTCGCGTCGAGCTTTTCCGCCACGATCAGCGCTTCGGTCAACTGCACGCCAAACACCAGCATCGCGACTTTGCTGCCTTGACGGCGAACCACGCCCTTGCCGATTTCCAGCGGTTCGAGACTGCTCTCGATCACGGCATTGGGGCCGTTGCCGCGTGGGTAACGCACGGCGGCGGGGCCTTTGAACAGGTGACCGGTGGTGAGCATCTTGCGCAGTTCGTTTTCATCGCTCGGCGTCATGACCAGCATGCCGGGGATGCAACGCAGGTACGACAGATCAAAACTGCCGGCATGGGTCGGGCCGTCTTCGCCCACCAGACCGGCGCGGTCGATGGCGAACAGCACGTCCAGATTCTGCACCGCGACGTCATGAATCAGCTGGTCGTAACCACGCTGCAGGAACGTCGAGTAAATCGCCACGACCGGCTTGGCGCCTTCGCAGGCCATGCCCGCTGCCAGCGTCACCGCGTGCTGCTCGGCGATGGCAACGTCGAAATAGCGCCCCGGGAAACGTTCGCTGAACGCAACCAGATCCGAGCCTTCTTTCATGGCAGGCGTGATGCCCACCAGACGCTCGTCCGCTTCGGCCATGTCGCACAGCCACTGGCCGAACACGCCGGAATACTTGGGACCGCCGGCTTTTTTGGGCACGACAGGCGCATTCAGCGGATCGAGTTTGGTGATCGCGTGATAGCCGATCGGGTCGACTTCAGCCGGCGCGAAACCTTTGCCTTTCTTGGTGACCACGTGCAGGAACTGCGGACCCTTGAGGTCGCGCATGTTGCGCAGGGTGGCGATCAGGATAGGCAGGTCGTGGCCATCGATCGGGCCGATGTAGTTCCAGCCGAGTTCTTCGAACAGCGTGCCGGGCACCAGCATGCCTTTGGCGTATTCCTCGGTGCGGCGGGCGATTTCCCACGCGCCGGGCAGACGCGACAGCACTTTCTTGCTGCCTTCGCGCATGCTTGTGTACGTGCGGCTTGAGAGGATTTTCGCCAGGTAGTTCGACAGCCCGCCGACGTTGCGCGAGATCGACATGTCGTTGTCGTTGAGGATCACCAGCATGTCGGCGCTGACTTCGGGCGCGTGGTTCAGCGCTTCGAAGGCCATGCCGGCGGTCAGTGCGCCGTCGCCGATTACGGCGATGGACTTGCGCTCACTGCCTTGCAGCCGGGAGGCGATCGCCATGCCCAGCGCGGCGCTGATGGAGGTGCTGGAGTGACCGACGCCAAAGGTGTCGTATTCGCTCTCGCTGCGACGCGGGAATGCCGCCACGCCGCCTTTCTGGCGCAGGGTCGACATCTGCTCGCGACGACCTGTGAGGATCTTGTGCGGGTACGCCTGATGACCGACGTCCCAGACCAGCCGGTCGTCGGGGGTATCGAAGACGTAGTGCAAGGCCACGGTCAGTTCGATGACGCCGAGGCCGGCGCCGAAGTGGCCGCCGGTCTGGCCAACGGTGTAGAGCAGCTCCAGGCGCAGTTCATCAGCCAGGGCTTCAAGCTCTGCTTCACCTAAGCGGCGCAGGCCGTCCGGCGTCGCTGCCTTGTCGAGCAGCGGCGTGGACGGGCGCTCGCGGGGAATCTCTTTGAACGTCGTGGGCATCAGGCGAATCGTTATAAGTAAAAGAGGCGGCAGTTTACCTGATGCATTACCGGCTGCGCACGATGTGCAGCAACGCGATGTTCAGGAGAAACGATTGCCGGCGAAATGGGGCAGCGGCAGCAAGGCCGCTTACGCCCGATAAGTCCTATGACCTGCGCTTGGTTGCGGGGTTCGACTCGTTGCGGGCTTCGACTAGTTGCGGCGTTCGACGATATAACGCGCCAACGCGCGCAAGGGCTCCGCAGCCTCATCGAACGGTCGCAGCGCCACAAGGGCCTGATCGCGCAATTCAAGAGCGTAATGCTTGGCTTCTTCCAGCCCCAGCAGCGCGGGGTAGGTCGGCTTGTCCCGGGCAATATCGGCGCCCTGGCGTTTGCCCAGCGTGGCGGTATCGCTTTCGACGTCCAGAATGTCGTCCTGGACCTGAAAAGCCAGACCGATGGCGCGGGCGTAAATCTGCAGCGAATCGAGTTGAAACTGGGTTGCGTTGCCGCTGGCCAGGGCGCCAAGCCTGACGCTGGCTTCGATCAGTGCGCCGGTCTTGTGCCGGTGCATGAATTCCAGCGCCTTCTGGTCGAGCTTGAGCCCGACCGAGCCCAGATCAATGGCCTGTCCGCCGACCATGCCGGCAGGGCCGGATGCACGGGCAAGGGTGGCGACCATTTTCAGTCGGGTGTCAGCGTTCTGCGGGGTCAGTGCGTTATCGCTCAGCACGCTGAAAGCAAGGGTCTGCAGACCGTCGCCGGCGAGAATCGCGCAGGCTTCGTCAAAGGCTTTGTGGGTGGTGGGCAGGCCGCGACGTAAATCGTCGTCGTCCATGGCTGGCAGGTCGTCGTGCACCAGCGAGTACGCGTGGATCAGCTCGACGGCGCAGGCCGCGCCGTTGGCGTGCTCGGCGTTGCCGCCCAAGGCTTCGCAGGCGGCGTAAACCAGCAGCGGGCGCACGCGTTTGCCGCCATTGGTAACGCTGTAGCGCATGGCGGCGTAAAGGCGGGTCAATTCAGGGGCGGGCGCATCGAACAGCGTCTCCAGCGCCGCATTGACGCGAGCCTGGCTGAGTGCCTGATACGCCGCGATCATTCCGGCTGTTCCGCGTCAAATGGCTCTTCGGCCAGTTCGCCGTCGCGTTCCAGCAAGACCTGCACTTTCTGCTCGGCCTGGGCCAGCGCGCTCTGGCACTCCCGGGTCAGGCGGATGCCTTGCTCGAAGGCGGTCAGTGAGTCTTCCAGCGACAGCTCGCCGTTCTCCAGACGCTCGACGAGCGTTTGCAAATCCGTGAGGGACTGTTCGAAATCCAGTGCAGCTTTCTTGCGGGCCATGGCGGCTATCCCGGTAGACGTTAAACCGGCGCGACACTAGCAGAGCGCACGCATCGGGGCAAATGAGAAGGGGGTGCAGATGAGGGCACGCTGCTGCCGCACTCCCGTCAAACACCGAAGATGTCACTACCGGCGGACTAACTGTGGGAGTCGAGCTTGCTCGCGAAGAGGCCCGAACATCCGCTAAATAATCAGCGGCTGAAATACCTTCTTCGCGAGCAAGCTCGCTCCCACAAGAATTGCATCTGCCTCGCGGATGTTGGCCGCAGATGATGGACCTGTGGGAGCG
>NZ_JASCOY010000188.1:0-4165 GCF_029960075.1 Pseudomonas sp. PS02290 | reverse complement strand
CGATTGCGGCGTGTCAGTTGCAGGTGAGTTGACTGACACACCGTGATCGCGAGCAAGCCCACTCCTACAGGGATCGGCAGCAGCCATCGTGGCATCCAGCCAGAACAGGATCAGGCAATCATCGCGTAGAACTGGGTCATCGGCTTGGCGCGCAGGGTTCCTACCATGGGGGCCTGCCATCAACGGCTTAGGCCTCATGAGGAAACGCACAATGAGCAAAACCAAAACCCTGTTCATCACCGGTGTCAGCAGCGGCTTCGGCCAGGCGTTGGCGCAGCAGGCGCTGGCGGCGGGTCATACCGTGATCGGCACGCTGCGCAATGAAGACGCCGTGCAGGCATTTGAAGCCCAGGCAACCGGTCGCGCCCACGGCGTGTTGCTGGACGTCACCGACTTCGACGCCATCGACCGCGTGGTCGCCGATGCCGACAACGCGTTCGGGCCCATCGACGTGCTGGTCAACAACGCCGGCTATGGCCACGAGGGCATTCTGGAAGAGTCGCCGCTGGAGGACTTGCGTCGGCAGTTCGACGTCAACGTGTTCGGCGCGGTGGCGATCATCAAGGCTTTCGTGCCGCTGTTCCGTCAGCGCCGCAGCGGGCACATCCTCAACGTCACCTCCATGGGCGGCTTCATCACGATGCCGGGGATTTCCTACTACCACGGCAGCAAATTCGCCCTGGAAGGCATTTCTGAATCCCTGGGCAAGGAGCTGAAGCCGTTCAATGTGTTCGTCACCGCGGTGGCACCGGGGTCGTTCCGCACGGATTGGGCCGGCCGTTCGATGCAGCGTACCGCGCGGCAGATTGCCGACTACGACGCCAGCTTCGACCCGATCCGCAAGGCCCGCGAAGAACGCAGCGGCAAACAGCCGGGGGATCCGGTCAAGGCTGCCGATGCGATGCTCAAGTTGATTGATAGCCCCAACCCGCCGGCGCATCTGCTGCTGGGCAGCGATGCGTTGAAGCTGGTGCGGGAAAAGCTGGCCCAGCTGGAAGCCGAGTTTGCGGAATGGGAAGAGGTGTCGCGTTCGACGGATGGGTGAGGCTTCGCTGGCAGTTCGGAAGATGGAGTTGATGTGTGGGATGCAGGCCACGATGCGGCCCCTGTGGGAGTGAGCTTGCTCACGAAAGCGCCGGTCCAGCCAGTGCATCTTTATCGGCTGGAAGTCAGCATTCGCGAGCAAGCTCGCTCCCACGAGACCGCGGCTGACTTGAGATTTCGAGTCATACAGAGGACCTGTGGGAGTGAGCTTGCTCACGAAGACGCCGGTCCAGCCACTGCATCTTTATCGGCTGGAAGCCAGCATTCGCGAGCAAGCTCGCTCTCACAAGTTCTCCGTTAACAGCGACATCTGCTGTGTTCCCGCTTTACGAGCTAAACCCCGCCGCGGCTAAAGATGCGGATGACTTCATCCAGATGGCCCGCCATCGCCTGTCTCGCAGCGTCTGCATCTCGATTTTGCAGGGCGTCGAGGATCAGGCGGTGTTCGTGTTCGGAGCGAAACGGCATGTCGTCGGAGGTGTAGTGCGCCTGCAAACGCTGGAACATGCTGCCGTACTGATGCCCGAGCAGGTGTTTGATCATCAGCCCATAAGCCGGATTGCCGGAGGCCTGGGCGATGCGGATGTGGAACAGGCGATCGCCGGGGTGGGTGTGGGAATGCTCGCGGTTGTCGCGGGCGTTGCGTTCGAAGGCCTCGCGGATGGCTTCAAGTTCTTCATCGCTGGCGTTCTGAGCGGCCAGCGCCGCCGCTTCCGGTTCGATCAACCGCCGCGCCTGGAGCAAGGCAAACGGCGGAATCTCCGCGCTGAAATCCACCTCGATGCCCAGCTCGGGGTCGACGTCTTTCCACTGATCGCGGGTGACCTGGGTCATCACCGGTTCATCGGACAGCTTCTGCACGGGCGGCTCACAGACCAGCACGCCATTGCCCACGCGCACATCCACCAGCCCGATCACCTCAAGGGCAATCATCGCCTCGCGCACCGACGCCCTGCTCACCCCCAGCATTTTTGCCAATTCACGTTCGGCCGGCAGGCGGCTGCCCGGTGGAAATTCGCCGCTGTCGATCAGCGCGCGGAGCTGATCGGCGATCTGGCGATAAAGTCTCTGGTTATCAATTACTTGGATTGGCATCGGGAATCGGCTCGGAATTTTACAGCACACTGGATCGAAAAATGGCCTTGTTGCAGTCCATGACTAGTGCTAAAAACAGGACCAATGGCCTGACCATTGGCGCGCTGCAGTGAGCGGAGCATAGCAAAACCCGTCGGGGTTCGGCGTGCTTCAAATCTCATGACGCGCTGCCCGGTTCGATCAGCAGACCTCGACGGCAGCATGGCCAGTCAGGTCGTCTCAACAATAAAAACAAGGGATCAACATGGACCTCACCGGTAAGCGAGTGCTCATCACGGCCGCCGCCCAGGGCATCGGTCAAGCCAGCGTCGAGGCTTATCTGAAGGCCGGCGCGGAAGTCTTCGCCGTGGACATCAACGGCGCAGCGCTGGACCACCTGCAGGGCGTGCACAAGCGTGTGCTCGACGTCACCGATCACGCCGCTATCGAACGACTGGCCGCCGAAGTGGGCGCGCTGGACGTGCTGTTCAACTGCGCGGGCGTGGTGCACAGCGGCAACATCCTCGAATGCTCCGACGACGACTGGCGCTTCGCCTTCGATCTCAACGTCACCGCGATGTACAAGATGATCCGCGCGTTTCTGCCAGCCATGCTGGCCAACGGTGGCGGCTCGATCATCAATATGTCGTCGGTGGCCTCGGCCATCAAGGGCGTGCCCAACCGCTTCGCCTACTGCGCCAGCAAGGCCGCCGTGATCGGCATCACCCGTTCGGTCGCTGCCGACTTCGTCGGGCAGAACATCCGCTGCAACTGCATTTGCCCCGGCACCGTGGAATCCCCTTCCTTGCGTCAGCGGGTGGCTGATCAGGCGGCGCGCGAGGGACGCGAAGAGGCCGAGGTGTACGCGGCATTTGAAGCGCGCCAGCCCATGGGGCGCCTGGGCACCCCCGAGGAAATCGCCCAACTGGCGCTGTACCTTGGCTCGTCGGCCAGCGGCTTTACCACCGGCACGGCGCAGATCATCGATGGCGGCTGGAGCAACTGAGCCTGTTCACGACCTTCACCAATACCCACACCGAATTCTGATCACTCACCATTAGAGGACACCCCATGAAATTGCTGCGTTACGGCGAACCCGGTCAAGAACGCCCTGGCCTGCTGGACAGCGACGGCCGCATTCGCGATCTGACCGATCTCATCGGTGACCTGTCGGGCACCGCACTGAGCCCGGAAAGCATTGCCCATTTGCAGTCCCAAGACATCAGCAGCCTGCCGCTGGTTGAGGGCAATCCGCGCCTCGGCCCGTGCGTGGGCAAGATCGGCAAGTTCATCTGCATCGGCCTGAACTACGCCGACCACGCCGCAGAAACCGGGGCGGACATTCCGAAAGAACCGATCATTTTCAACAAGTGGACCAGCGCCATCGTCGGCCCCAACGACAACGTGGAAATCCCGCGCAACTCGAAGAAGACCGACTGGGAAGTCGAACTGGGCGTGGTGATCGGCAAGGGCGGTCGCTACATCGACGAAGCCGATGCGCTGGAGCACGTGGCGGGGTATTGCGTGATCAACGACGTGTCCGAGCGGGAATTCCAGATCGAGCGCGGCGGCACCTGGGACAAGGGCAAGGGCTGCGACACTTTCGGCCCGATCGGCCCGTGGCTGGTGACCCGCGATGAAATCGCCGACCCGCACCAGCTCAACCTGTGGCTGGAAGTCGACGGGAAGCGCTATCAGAACGGCAACACGCGCACGATGATTTTCCAGATCCCCAAGCTGGTGAGCTACCTGAGCCAGTTCATGAGCCTGCAACCGGGCGACGTGATTTCCACCGGTACACCGCCGGGCGTAGGCCTGGGCATCAAGCCGGAGCCGGTGTTCCTGCGCGCCGGCCAGACCATGCGTCTGGGGATTGAAGGGCTGGGTGAACAGCAGCAGCTGACGGTCGACGCCTGATGCAGCAAACACCATTCCTGTGGGAGCGAGCTTGCTCGCGAAGAGGCCAGTGCATTCCCTGCATATTCATCAGGAGTAAAGGCTTCGCGAGCAAGCTCGCTCCCACAGGTTCTGCATGGACTTGAGAGCA
>NZ_JASCOY010000187.1:0-4170 GCF_029960075.1 Pseudomonas sp. PS02290 | reverse complement strand
ACCCTACGCCGCCCTGGCGCGGCCGGCGCGCTCAAGCCGCAGACCGGCCAGCGCCGACACCGCCAGCAAGACCACCACCCCGCCATAGACATTGGTGGTGGTCACCAGCCCCGCCGTTTTGATCGACACGCCGGCCAGCAACGCCGGAATGCAGAACGCCAGATAACTCAAGGCCAGAAAGGCCGCCATCAGCGCACCCCGCTCGTGGGCGTGGGCCAATGGCAGCAACAGCCGCAGGGCGCCGAGGAAACTCGCCCCGAAACCAATCCCCGCCACCACGGCGCCGGTGAAGAACAGCCACAGCCAGCCCAGGTTCACCGCCGCCAGAATCACTGAAACCCCAATCGCCAGAAAACTGCAGCCCACCAGCAATGCCAGCCTGGGCGCGCGCAGGCGCAGGTTATGGATCGAAATCGCGCCACTGATGGTCAGCGCTGCCACGGCAAAGCCGCCGTTGAGTACCGAGGTCGAACCGGTCGCGGCAGTCAGCAGCGACGGCGCGAGCGACAGGAAAAACCCGCCCAGCGCCCAGGCGGCGATGTCCGCGGGCAGCACCAGCAACAGCGTCCCCCTCGCCTGCGCAGGTACAGCGAGCCGCGGCCGCAGGGTTTTCAGCACGCCCGGTTGCGGCGTCACTGTTTCAGCGATCCACAACAGATACACCGCCTGACCGACGAACGCCGCCAGAAGCAAACCATAGGCGAGGCCCATGGGCAGCGGCGCGTATTCCACCAGCGCACTGGTGCCAAGGGCGCCCAGTGCCATGCCGAACATCGGCGTGATGCTGTTGAGCAGCGGGCCCTGCTGCGCGTCATTGTCGAGCATCGCGGCACCTAACGCGCTGGTGGCGATGCCCGTCGCCACGCCTTGCAGCACCCGCGCAACGATCAGCCAGCTGACGTCGGTGGCGGCGATGAACAGCAGCATTGCCATGATCTCCAGCAGCAGCCCGATAAAAATAACCGGGCGACGGCCGAGGTAATCCGACAGCGAGCCGAACACCAGCAGCGTCGCCAGCAGGCTCAAGGCGTAGACGGCAAAAATTACCGTCAACAGCGCCGAGGAGAAGCCCCACGCCTGTTGATAGAGGTGGTAAAGCGGCGTAGGCGCACTGGACGCGGCGAAGAAACACAGCAGCACGAAAGCCAGAAATACCAGGTGGCTCCGCCCCCGACCATCGACTTGCGGGTTCTGCAAAGAATCAGACACGAGTACACTCTCCCGAAAAAGCACGCCACAAAAGCTATTAATTAGCTTTAGTAGTGTGCGAGCAGCGTCTGCTTAAAGCAAATACTTTGTGTTAGGGTCCGCACCATGGCTATCAAAGAAGGCATTCGCACCGGCGGCCGCAGTGCCCGGGTGCAGACATCGATTCACGCGGCGGTCCGCGATCTGCTCCAGGAGCAGGAGCGTTCGGCCCTCAGCGTGCCCATGATTGCGGCCCGCGCGGGTGTCACACCGTCCACCATTTACCGCCGCTGGGGCGACCTGACTTCACTGCTGGCAGACGCCGCTGTCGAGCGTCTGCGCCCGGACGAACCGGTGGATTGCGGCAATCTGCGCGATGACCTGCGCACGTGGGTCGAGGTCTATCTCGAAGAAACCAACTCGGCGCCGGGCCGCGAAATGATGCGCGACGTGGTCGCCAGCAGCGCGACCCTGTGCTCGGGCAAGTGCCTGAACATGGTTCGCGATCAACTGCAGATCATCATCGACCGCGCCCGGGAACGCGGTGAACAGAGTCCTTCCGCGGACGAACTGGTCGATGCCGTCGTCGCGCCCATGGTCTACCGCATCTTGTACGCCGAATCGGCGCCGTCCCTTGAGCGCATGCATCAATTGCTGGACCGCTGCCTGAATTGATCCCTCACCCGTCGCGCTCGTAGCAAACGAGCAGCGGCCGGGTTGACTGGTTATTATGGCCGCCCATTGATCACAGGCGCCCTTCCCCCCATGCACACCCTTGCAGACCTGCGTGCCGGCAAACTGGCAGGCATCACGCGGCTCAATCTCAGTGCCGACCTCAGTGAATTTCCCGAGGAGATTTTCAGCCTCGCCGATTCGCTGGAGGTGCTGGACCTCAGCGGCAATCGGCTGACTGACCTGCCCGCCGACCTGCACCGGCTCAAGCGCCTGAAAATCCTGTTCTGTTCGAATAATCCCTTTACCCGCCTGCCAGAATGCCTGGGCCAGTGCGAGCAGCTGTTCTTCGTCGGCTTCAAGGCCTGCGAGATCGCCGATGTCCCCGCCAACGCGCTGCCGCCTTCGCTGCGCTCTCTGGTGCTGACCGACAACCGTATCGAAACCCTGCCTGAAGCCATCGGCGACTGTGCGCACCTGCAGAAGCTGATGCTCGCGGGCAACCGGCTGCGGCAATTGCCGGAATCACTGGCCCGCTGTCAGCGCCTGGAACTGGTGCGGATCGCGGTCAACGATTTCCATGAACTGCCGCGCTGGCTGCTGGAGATGCCTGCGCTGGCCTGGCTGGCGTTTGCCGGCAATCCGTTGAACGACATCCACACCGAAGCGCCGATCCGGCAGATCCCGTGGCCGCAACTGACGCTGCAACAGGTGCTGGGCGAAGGCGCGTCCGGGGTGATTCAACAGGCCCAGTGGCGCCCGGACCAGGACGCGACGGCGCTGGACGTCGCGGTGAAGCTGTACAAGGGCGATGTCACCAGCGACGGTTCGCCGTTGAACGAGATGCAGGCGTGCATTGCGGCGGGTCGTCATGCTCATCTGATTCCGGTGCTCGGGCAGATTCTGGACCACCCGCAGGGCGCTCGCGGTCTGGTGATGGAGCTGATTTCGCCTTCTTTCGTGACCCTTGCGCGTCCGCCGACCCTTGAATCCTGCACGCGGGACACGTACGTCGACACCCGGCTGACTCTGTCGATCGTGAAGCGTATGGCCGCCGGGATCGCAGCGGCGTGCGCACATTTGCACGGGCATGGGATCAACCACGGTGACCTGTACGGCCACAACATCCTCTGGAACGAAAGTGGGGACAGCCTGCTGGGGGATTTCGGCGCAGCGGCGTTTTACCCGGATGAAGAAACGGGACGCAGGCTGGAGCGCGTTGAAGTGCGCGCGTTCGGGCTATTGCTGGGGGAACTGCTGGACTGCTGCGGGGATAACGATTCGCAGGTTGCCGGGTTGCGGGAGCTGGAGCGGCGTTGCGTGCAGGCGGACGTGATGCAGCGGCCCGGCTTTGCGGAGATCGAGCAGCAGTTTAATCAGTAGGACCCAATCCACAGCACGCCGCGCAACCTGTGGGACCGGCTTCAGCCGGGAAGAGGCCAGCGTGGACACCCTCGATTTCGCAGTGTGCCCATCGACGCCTTCCCGGCTGAAGCCGCTCCTACAACGACCGATTCAGATAATTGGCCCGGTAGCCTTATCCGGCCAAGCCGACGTACACGTTTTGCACGTCATCGTGGCTGTCGATCGCTTCGAGGAAGGCTTCCACTTCGGCCATCTGCTCGTCGCTCAGGCCTTCAACCGGGTTTTTCGGGCGGTAGCCGATCTTGGCGGATTCAACGGTGAAGCCGAACTCGGGCAGCGCCTTGCACACGGCGTCGAGGTCGGTGGTGTCGGTGTAAAACGTCGCAACGCCCTCTTCGCCTTGTTCAACATCCTGAGCGCCGGCTTCGATGGCGGCTTCCTCGGCGTCCGCTTCGGGTGATGCAGCAACCGCATCGATCATCCCCAGGTGATCGAAATCCCAGGTAATCGAACCCTCGGCACCCAGTTGTCCCTTGCGGAACAGCACGCGGATTTCCGAGACGGTGCGGTTGATGTTGTCAGTCAGGCATTCAACGATGACCGGCACTTTGTGCGGCGCGAAGCCTTCGTAGGTGAGTTTCTCGAAGTGAACGTGCTCGCCGAGCAAACCGGCGCCTTTCTTGATGGCACGCTCCAGCGTTTCGCGCGGCATCGAGGCTTTCTTGGCCTGCTCGACCACCAGACGCAGGCGCGCGTTCATGTCGGGGTCAGCGCCGGAGCGTGCGGCAATCATGATCTCTTTGGACAGCTTGCCGAAAATACGCCCCTTGGCGTTGGCTGCCGCTTCTTTGTGTTTGACCTTCCACTGTGCGCCCATGATTGCTCTCTTGTTCCGGTGGCGATAAATCGCTCGGATTCGACGCGTCTTGCGCGTCGGGCCGATGG
>NZ_JASCOY010000186.1:0-4183 GCF_029960075.1 Pseudomonas sp. PS02290 | reverse complement strand
GCATGGATGCCGCGAGAGCCGCCCCCCGCCATGGATGGCGGATGGCGGCGGGCCCACGGAGCGAGACCGGAGTGAAGGAACCCTGAGGAACGAAGGGCCCAACCGAGAGCAAGCACCCTTGGTTACTTGGGGTGCTTTTCCAAGTAACTCGCCGAAGGCGAAACCGAGGCCGTTAGGCCGACGCTCTTGATCTTAAGGATCTTGATCTTGATCTTGATCTTGATCTTGATCCGGATCCTCAAAAGCACGTCTGTTCAATACCCATCCCCTGCAACCCGCCACACTGATTTCATCGGCCACACACACCTGCACCTCAGGGTCGTGGCCCACGAAATCAACGGTGTGTGATGACCTACTCAACCCTCAACGACCACGCCCAAGACCTCGGACTGCTCTTCCTCAGGTCCGCCGGCGCGCTGTTCCTGCTGTTCGTCCACGGCCTGCCCAAGCTCCTCGACTTCAACACCCAACTGACCCTCATCGAAGACCCGTTCCATCTAGGCGCGCCAATGACCCTGAGCATCGCCATCTTCGCCGAAGTCCTCTGCCCCCTGTTGATTCTGACCGGCGTGCTGGCGCGACTGGCGTGCCTGCCTATTCTCATCCTGCTGCTGGTCGCGCTCGTCGTGGTGCACAGCGAGTGGAGCGTCGAACAGGGCCAGTTCGGCTGGTTATTACTGATCATCTTCACCAGTGTGCTGATCGCCGGACCCGGTCGTCTGGCGCTTAACCATGGTTTGCCCGGAGCGCTTCGCTATGCCTGATTACGCCACGACCGCCGACGTTACCCCAACGTCGAAACTGTCCGCCGACGAAATCGTCACCCTGGTGGTCAAGCACCGGATCAAGGCCGGTTTCGAAGCGCAATACGAAGCCTGGCTGCGGCGCATCATCGCCATGGCGGCAAGTTACCCCGGGCATCTGGGCGTCGACGTCATACGCGGCAAGGCCGACGGCCTGCACATGTTCACCTGCGTCCTGCGCTTCTGCTCGACCGACGCCATGCACAGCTGGCTCGACTCGTCCCATCGCCGCGAACTGGTGGCCGAAGCGTCGCCCATGCTGGCCGACGGCGATTTCACCGAGGTCAACCCGCACAACGAATTCTGGTTCGTTCCCGCCGCGGAAAACCCGCCGCCGCGCTGGAAACAGGCCTGCGTGACCTTCCTGGTGATCTGCCCGCTGACCCTGCTGGTGCCGCTGGTCTGGGGGCCGGTGTTCCGCCTGTACCCGCTGCTGGCCAACTACATCATCAGCACCGCCCTGGTCACCGTGACCATCGTCTTGCTGGTGGTGTACGTGCTGATGCCCCGGGCGACGCGGCTGTTTGCCCCGTGGCTGAATGCCCGGCCGACGCCGGTGGCGGGCGCCGATCATGAAGGATGACGACGCCGATCAACCGTCTTCCAGCGACCGCCGCCGATTGGTCGCCAAAGGCTCGTTGCTCGGCGCGGCCGCTGCACTGCTTTCTTCACTGCCTGCCACCGGCCTTGCCGTCGGGGCGTCCCACTCTTCTGCCAACGGAGGCGCGATGAACGTCGATCTGATTCTCTTCAACGGTAATTTCCACACGGTTGACCAGGAAAAACCCAAGGCCAGCGCCGTGGCCATCAGCGGCGGGAAATTCGTCGCCGTGGGCTCCGACGCCGAGATCATGGCCCAGCGCGGCCCGGCCACGCAGGTCATCGACATGCATAAGCGCACGGTGATCCCGGGCCTCAACGACTCGCACTTGCACCTGATTCGTGGCGGCCTGAACTACAACCTCGAACTGCGCTGGGAGGGCGTACCGTCCCTGGCCGACGCGCTGCGCATGCTCAAGGCCCAGGCCGACCGCACGCCGACGCCGCAGTGGGTGCGCGTGGTCGGTGGCTGGAACGAATTCCAGTTCGCCGAAAAACGTATGCCGACCCTCGAAGAACTCAATCAGGCCGCCCCTGACACCCCGGTGTTCGTCCTTCACTTGTACGACCGCGCGTTGCTCAACCGCGCCGCGCTGCGTGTGGCCGGTTACACCCGAGACACGCCGAACCCGCCGGGTGGCGAGATCGTCCGCGACAGCAACGGCGACCCGACCGGCATGCTGGTGGCCAAGCCCAACGCGATGATCCTCTACTCGACTTTGGCCAAGGGGCCGAAGTTGCCGCTGGAGTACCAGGTCAACTCCACCCGCCAGTTCATGCGCGAGCTGAACCGTCTGGGCCTGACCAGCGCCATCGACGCCGGCGGCGGTTTTCAGAATTACCCGGACGATTACGCGGTCATCACGCAACTGGCCGAGGCCAGACAGCTGACCGTGCGCATCGCCTACAACCTGTTCACCCAGAAGCCCAAGGAAGAGCTGGAAGACTTCAAGCACTGGACCAACACCGTCACGCTGCATCAGGGCGATGACTTCCTGCGCCACAACGGCGCCGGGGAGATGCTGACCTTCTCGGCAGCGGACTTCGAAGACTTCCTTGAGCCGCGCCCGGATTTGCCGGCCGGTATGGAGCAGGACCTCGAGCCGGTAGTGCGCCATCTGGTCGAGCACCGCTGGCCGTTCCGCCTCCACGCCACCTATGACCAGTCCATTTCGCGCATGCTCGACGTGTTCGAGAAGGTCAACCGCGACATTCCGTTCAACGGCATTCCGTGGTTCTTCGACCACTGCGAAACCATCACGCCGAAGAACATCGAGCGGGTCAAGGCGCTGGGCGGCGGCATCGCCATTCAGGACCGCATGGCCTTCCAGGGCGAGTATTTCGTCGAGCGCTACGGTGCCAAGGCCGGCGAGCACACGCCGCCGATCAAACGCATGCTGGCCGAAGGCGTGCCGGTGGGCGCGGGGACCGACGCCACCCGCGTGTCGAGCTACAACCCGTGGACTTCGCTGTACTGGATGGTCAGCGGTCGCACCGTCGGCGGCCTGGAGCTGTACCCGGAAGGCTTGTCCCGGGAAACCGCGCTCGAACTGTTCACCCGTGGCAGCGCCTGGTTTTCCTCCGAGCAGGGCAAGAAAGGCCAGATCAAGGTCGGCCAGCTCGCGGACGTGGTGGCGTTGTCCCAAGACTTTTTCAGCGTGCCGGAGGAGTCGATCAAGTGGATCGAATCGGTGCTGACCATCGTCGACGGCAAGGTGGTGTACGGCGCCGGCGAGTTCGACGATCTGGCACCGCCGAGCGTGCCGGTGCTGCCGGACTGGTCGCCGGTTTCCAAAGTCCCGGGCCACTGGCGCCAAGGCGCACCGATGGCCGCGGCGGTTCACCAGTGCAGCGGCCCCTGCGGTGTCCACGCCCACAGCCACGATAAAGCGCGCCAGTCGAAAGTACCGGTCAGCGACTTCCAGGGTTTCTGGGGCGCGTTTGGCTGTTCGTGCTTCGCTTTCTGACCGGCGCCTGAACAGGGCAATTGAAAAGAGCATGAAAGGCCCCGTCGGCACTGACCGGCGGGGCTCTCCGTCAGCGTGATGCGCTGGCCCTTGTACCCATCCGTCACCCACTCAATGGAGTCAATCATGACCGTTCCCTACAAGCGTCTGAACAAAGATGATGCCGTCGTTCTGCTGGTCGATCACCAGACCGGCCTGATCTCGCTGGTCCAGGACTTCACGCCGAACGAGTTCAAGAACAACGTGCTGGCCCTGGCCGACTGCGCCAAATTCTTCAAACTCCCGACCATCCTCACCACCAGCTTCGAGACCGGCCCGAACGGCCCACTGGTGCCCGAGCTCAAGGCGATGTTCCCGGACGCGCCGTACATCGCCCGTCCTGGCCAGATCAACGCCTGGGACAACGAAGACTTCGTCAAAGCGGTCAAGGCCACCGGCCGCAAGCAGATCATCATCGCCGGCGTCGTAACTGACGTTTGCGTGGCGTTCCCGACCCTGTGCGCGCTGGAAGAAGGCTTCGACGTGTTCGTGGTCACCGATGCGTCGGGCACCTTCAACGACGTGGTGCAAAAGGCCGCCTGGGCGCGCATGACTGCGGCCGGCGCGCAGTTGATGAACTGGTTCTCGGTGGCCTGCGAGCTGCAGGGCGACTGGCGCAACGACATGGAAGGCCTGGCGAACCTGCTGTCCCAGCGCATTCCGAACTACCGCAACCTGATGAACAGCTACTCGGCCTTCACCGCCAAGTAACACCCCGTGCGCCGCCTTTTTGCGGCGTACACCCTCCCGAATCAGCGGTAACCGTGACAAGAT
>NZ_JASCOY010000185.1:0-4387 GCF_029960075.1 Pseudomonas sp. PS02290 | reverse complement strand
CGTCGGGGGGAATCACCGGTCCTGGGGGAGGGACCGGGGTAGCGCTCCACCTTGCTCGCGAAGGCTGTATTCCAGCCACTGCATACTCGGCGAATGTACCGACCTCTTCGCGAGCAAGGTGGCGCGCCACCCCGGTCACTCCTACATGGGCACCGGTGCTACTCGACGACTCATCTGCTGCCCAAGCTGTTGGGAAGTCTGGTGCCACTGCGGTCAGCAAACACGGGCATTGCGTGACCCTCAATAAAGCACCGGGCCGTTTTCACGCGCCAGTGTGGCGCACCCCCGGCAGATACCTGGAAAACTTGACCGCAGACGACAGACCGCGCGCCGTACGGTCAAGCCTTGGCCTGTCAGCTGTGACTATGCTCGACGTCAGACAAATACCGTCGCCTGGCTACCGGGGTACACACTCATGACTGCATCACAACTCAAACCCACCTTGGGAACCCTGCACTTGTGGGGCCTCGCCGTCGGCCTGGTGATTTCCGGCGAATACTTCGGGTGGAGTTACGGCTGGGGCACCGCCGGGACGCTGGGCTTTCTGGTGACCACGCTGATGGTCGCGGTGATGTACACCTGCTTCATCTTCAGTTTCACCGAGCTGACCACCGCGATTCCCAACGCCGGCGGACCGTTTGCCTACAGCTTGCGCGCCTTTGGCGTGACCGGTGGGATGATCGCCGGGCTGGCGACGCTGATCGAGTTCGTCTTTGCCCCGCCCGCCATTGCCATGGCGATCGGCGCTTACCTTAACGTGCAATTCCCGTCCCTTGATCCAAGGGTTGCGGCCATCGGCGCGTATTTCGTGTTCATGACCTTGAACATCCTGGGCGTGAGCATCGCAGCGACCTTCGAACTGGTGGTCACCATTCTGGCGGTGGCCGAACTGCTGGTGTTCATGGGCGTCGTCGCCCCGGGCTTCAGCTTCAGCAATTTCGTCCTCGGCGGCTGGGCCGGTTCCGATACCTTCGGCCTGCCGGCCATCAGCGGCATGTTCGCGGCGATCCCGTTCGCCATCTGGTTCTTCCTCGCCATCGAAGGCGCCGCCATGGCGGCCGAAGAAGCCAAGGACCCGAAACGCACCATTCCGCGGGCTTACGTGGGCGGCATCCTGACCTTGGTGGTGCTGGCGATCGGCGTGATGATCTTCGCCGGTGGCGTGGGCGACTGGCGTACGCTGGCGAACATCAATGACCCGTTGCCCCAGGCGATGAAAGCGGTGGTTGGCGGCAACTCCAACTGGATGCACATGCTGGTGTGGATCGGCCTGTTCGGTCTGGTGGCGAGTTTCCACGGCATCATTCTCGGTTACTCGCGGCAGTTCTTCGCCCTGGCACGGGCGGGCTTTCTGCCACCGAGCCTGGCGAAACTGTCGCGCTTCCAGACGCCCCACCGCGCCATTCTTGCGGGCGGCGTGATCGGCATCATCGCGATCCTCAGCGACGGCGTGATCAACCTGCAGGGCATGACGCTGACCGCCGCGATGATCACCATGTCGGTGTTCGGTGCCATCGTGATGTACATCATCAGCATGCTCAGCCTGTTCAAGTTGCGCCGCAGCGAACCGAACCTTGAGCGCAGCTTCCGCGCGCCGGGCTATCCGATCGTGCCGGGCATCGCTCTGGCGCTGGCGGTGGTGTGTTTGGTCGCCATGGTCTGGTTCAACCTGCTGATCTGCGCCATATTCATCTGCCTGATGGCCGTGGGCGCGGTGTTCTGCAAAATGGTCCGCGGGCGCAGTGCGGCGGTCGCGGTCGCCGGTTAATCACGCGGTTCGATAAAAGAGGTGTGCATGAGTTTTTCCCACAGCATCGGTGGCATGGTCTGGCGCTTCGACAGCCTGCGGGAACTCATGGCCAAGGCCAGCCCCGCACGCTCCGGTGACTTTCTCGCAGAAGTCGCTGCCAGCAGCGATGCCGAACGCGCGGCGGCGCAAATGGCCCTGGCCGATGTGCCGCTCAAGCAATTTCTCACCGAAGCGCTGATTCCCTATGAAGAGGATGAAGTCACCCGCCTGATCGTCGACAGCCATGACCGCGCCGCCTTCGCCCCGGTCAGCCATCTCACGGTCGGCGGCTTTCGCGACTGGCTGCTGGGGGACGACGCCACCGAGGCCAGCCTCAAGGCCCTGGCACCGGGCTTGACCCCGGAGATGGCGGCGGCGGTGTCGAAGATCATGCGCGTGCAGGATCTGGTGCTGGTGGCGCAGAAAATTCGTGTCGTCACTCGCTTTCGCAACACCGTCGGCCTGCGCGGGCGCATGTCCACCCGACTGCAACCCAATCACCCCACCGATGACCCGGCCGGCATTGCCGCCAGCGTGCTGGACGGCCTGTTGTACGGCAACGGCGATGCCATGATCGGCATCAACCCGGCCACCGACAGCGTCAGCGCCATCAGCGAGCTACTGAAAATGCTCGACGGCGTCATTCGTCATTACGAGATTCCCACCCAGTCCTGCGTGCTGACCCACGTCACCTCATCGGTGGCGGCCATCGAAAAGGGCGTGCCGCTGGACCTGGTGTTTCAGTCCATCGCCGGCACCGAAGCGGCCAACAGCGGGTTCGGCATCAGCCTGGAAATCCTTCGTGAAGGCTACGAAGCGGGTCTGAGCCTGAAGCGCGGCCCGCTGGGCGACAACCTGATGTACTTCGAAACCGGCCAGGGCAGCGCCTTGTCGGCCAACGCGCATCACGGCGTCGATCAACAGACCTGCGAGGCCCGGGCCTACGCCGTCGCGCGGCACTTCAATCCGTTTCTGGTCAACACCGTGGTCGGCTTTATCGGCCCGGAATACCTGTACAACGGCAAGCAGATCATTCGCGCCGGGCTTGAAGATCACTTCTGCGGCAAGCTGCTCGGCGTGCCCATGGGCTGCGACATCTGCTACACCAACCATGCCGAAGCCGATCAGGACGACATGGATGTGCTGCTGACCTTGCTCGGCGTCGCGGGCATCAACTTCATCATGGGCATTCCGGGGTCCGACGACGTGATGCTCAACTACCAGACCACCTCGTTTCACGACGCTTTGTATGCACGCAAAACCATCGGCCTGCGCCCGGCGCCGGAGTTCGAGGAATGGCTGACGCGCATGGACATCCTGCGCCAGGACGACGGCGGCGTGCGGCTGGGGCAGGGCGTGCCGCCGTTGTTCCGCAAGGCGCTGGCGCAACTGAATTAGTCGCTGATCAGCAGTTCCAGACAAGGGCTTGAGCCATGAGCGATGACAAGAAATCACCCGCACACGCCGATGCCTGGCAGCAGTTGCGGGCATTGACCTCGGCGCGAATCGCCCTCGGGCATGCGGGCACGAGTTTGCCGACGGCGGCGCAGCTGGATTTCCAGTTTGCCCACGCCCAGGCCCGCGACGCTGTGCACCTGGCGTTCGATCACGGAGCGCTGGCCGAGCAACTGGCGGGTCGGTCCCGCGAGACGCTGACCCTGCAAAGCTCAGCCACCGATCGCCATGTGTACCTGCAACGGCCTGATTTGGGGCGGCGTTTGTCCGAGGGGGCGGCTGCCCAGCTGAAGGATTACGCGGCGGCGCATCCTGAAGGATTTGATCTGGCGCTGGTGGTCGCAGACGGCTTGTCTGCCCTGGCGGTGCAACGCCACAGCCCGGCGATGCTGGAGCGCATCGACGAAATGGCAGCGGCGGAAGGCTGGAGCCTGGCGCCGGTGGTGCTGGTGGAACAGGGCCGCGTCGCCGTTGCCGATGAAATCGGCGCACTGCTCAAGGCGCGCATGGTGGTAATCCTGATAGGCGAACGACCGGGCCTCAGTTCGCCGGACAGCCTCGGTCTGTACTTCACCTACGCACCGCGCGTGGGCCTGAACGACGCCGCGCGCAACTGCATTTCCAACGTGCGCCTTGAAGGCATGAGCTACGCCATGGCGGCGCATAAGTTGCTGTACCTGATGCGCGAGGCCTGGCGTCGGCAATTGTCCGGCGTGAGCTTGAAGGACGACGCGCAAGTGCCGGTGCTGGAAGCGGGCGAGGGCACCCGGCCGGGGAATTTTCTGCTGGGACCTTGATCGTGCCCACGCTCTGCGTGGATACGCAGCCCGTGACGCTCGGCGTCACCTTGTGCACGGCTTGAATATTCGGTGTGTTCTTTGACGCCTTCCCGGCTAAAGCCGGTCCCACATTTTAGGTCACCGCCAGTTTGACAGGATGCGCGCGGTGCTTTTAGTGGGACCGGCTTCAGCCGGGAAGAGGCCAGTACAGCCGCTGCATCTCCTGCGGCAGTTACGCCCCCTTCGCGAGCAAGCTCGCTTGTATGGTTAGACTTGAAGGGGTGGTGGGACGAACAGTTCGCATCTGACTGCTGCAACAGTACAGACCGTGGGAGACCTCGCCCCACCCCATCCACCAAAAGCG
>NZ_JASCOY010000184.1:0-4414 GCF_029960075.1 Pseudomonas sp. PS02290 | reverse complement strand
TTTTGGCATTGGGCCCTCGGCGCTGACGGAGGCCATGGGCATGCTCAACCACCATTTCGCAGCAGCCGCCTGATCGGCGCAGAGCGACAGCCTACCTCTGACTGCCGCCAATCTTTGCAACAGAGCCAGGACTGGTTCCAAATTCTGCCGCTATGGCGGGCAACATGGACTGGTTGAAGTACACGTTTGCCACAGTCAATGCGGACGCGACAGCCATTAGGCTTATCGCTAATCCGCTGAGCTGATCCTCGGACCTGATATTCATGCCTTGGCACCATCAGCGACCTGAGAGTGTGGCCCCAAGACTTGTGCCGCCGCCGAAATTGCGGCGAGTGCTGTGGGAACACCTGCAACAATCGCTACCTGGGTAAGAACGCCGAAAATCTGGTCTCGGGTTGCACCCGCGCGTACCGCAGTGGGGACATGAAATTTGATGACATCAATTCCCGTTGCGCCCAACGCCGCGCCGGCTGCGATGATAACGAGTTCCCGGGTTTTCAAATCCAAATCGGTGCGGCTGTATACATCGCCGAAGACCCACTCAATCACATAGCGACCAAAATCAGGCGAGCTATCCTTAAATCCATCAAGGTATGCCTCCGTGGGAATGCCGGTGACTGCGGCGAATGTAGCAGATCCCCTGGCGAAACGGTCCTTTGAGACCTCAGCAGGCAAAGCGACGCTGGAATTTACGACTGACATACCCTATCTCCTCGTTTGCACTGCACCGTGCAGTCTCCAAAACATACATTGCACAGTGCAGTGCAGTCAAGGAAGGTGATGATCATCGTGAACGAAATTAGCCCGTCTTATTCATGAGGGCGGTGGATCGAAGCTGGCGAGCGTAGCGTAAAGCATTGATCTGGCTTAGGGATTGGGTGCTCACACCAACCTTCTTCACCCCATCGAGCCCGCCACGCCCGCCATGTCCGATCTTGACGCACTTCCGTTCGCGTTTCCATCCGTGAGAGCCAAGAAGCTCACAGCCGCCTTCGACGGCGGGCGCCTGACCTCGGACGGCGGCGTCCTGCTGCTGGCTCAGGCGGCCCGGCGGATGCGGATTGCCGACAAGCTCGCCGCGGTGATCCCGGACCGGCGCGATCCGAGCCGGATCGTGCACCCGCTGCCCGAGATCCTCCTGGCGCGCATCCTGGCCATCGCCTGCGGGTATGAGGACGCGGACGACCTCGACCACCTGCGCGCCGACCCCGCCTTCAAGCTCGCCTGCGGGCGCCTGCCCGAGAGCGGCGCGGACCTGATGAGCCAGCCCACCGTCTCGCGGCTGGAGAACACGCCGGACCTGCGCGACCTGATCCGGCTCGGGCGCGTGCTGGTCGACCTGTACTGCGCCAGCTACGCCGTGCCTCCAGCCGCCGTCACCCTGGACATCGACGACACCTGCGACGTGGTCCACGGCCAGCAGCAGTTGTCGTTGTTCAACGCCCACCACGATGCGCGCTGCTTTCTGCCCATCCACGTCTACGACACCGCCACCGCGCGCCCGGTGGCGATGATCCTGCGGCCGGGCAAGACGCCGTCCGGCCGCGAGGTGCGGGGCCATCTGCGCCGCCTCCTCAGGGCCATCCGCCGCCATTGGCCGACGACCGCGATCACGATCCGGGGCGACGGCCATTACGGCCGGCCCGAGGTCATGGACTGGTGCGAAGACAACGGCGTCGCCTACGTCTTCGGCCTGACCGGCACCAAGGCGCTGGCCGCCAAGGTCGAGGATATCGCCGATACCATCCGGGTGGTGCGGGCCATCGGCGACAAGGATGCGGTGCGCGGCTTTGCCGAGACCACGCACGCAGCCAAGTCCTGGCGGCAGGAACGTCGCGTCGCGGCTCGCATCGAAGCCACGCGGCTCGGCCTCGACATCCGCTACGTGGTCACCAACATCGAAACCGGCACGCCCGAATGGCTCTATGCCGAGCTCTACTGCGCCCGCGGCCAGGCCGAGAACCTGATCAAGCTCCACAAGGGCCAGCTCGCCTCCGACCGTACCTCGTGCCGGAACCCCGCCGCCAACCAGATGCGCCTCGTGCTGCACACCGCTGCCTATTGGCTGATGCTGACCGTGCGCGAGGCCATCCCGATCACCCATCGCTTGGCCAAGGCCGAGTTCGCCACGATCCGGTTGCGCCTGCTCAAACTCGGGGCCCGCGTCCGCGAGACCGCGGCCCGCGTCCGTCTCGCCTTTGCCGCAGCCAGCCCCGAGGCCGACCTGCTGCGCCACTTGGCGATCGCGCTCGCCCCGGCACCGGCCTGACCCATGGGGCAGAGACGCCCCGACGAACCCACGCCCGTCCCTCCAGCGCCAACAAAACGACCCCGATCCACACGCGTCAGGCAGACGCGCGATCCCGCTCGCCGTCAGCCCAGAACCCACCGTCCGCCATTGTCCGATGAATAAGACGGGTTAGCGATTCCCCCCCGCAGCGCCGGTCCCTCAACTCGCAGCGACATACCGAAACGAGAGGGAATCCTGGATGCCGCAACGCGCGTCTTCCTCGCGCGAGGCTTTGAAGACACGAGCATGGACCTGGTTGCGCGGGAGGCCTCAGTTGCGCGCCGAACTGTCTACAACCAGTTCGAAAGCAAGGAGGCGCTGTTTATCGCATCCGTAGAGCGAGTATGGAGTGAATTTCCCGTTGTGGAAATTACCGCTGATGAGTCTGTTCTAAGCGATCCGGCGGCTGGTCTGAAGCGGATTGGGGATGCCGTTGTGGATTTTTGGGAACCGCCGATTGCTGTGGCTTTTCTTCGTATGGTTATTAGTGAGGGAACCCGGTTTCCCGACCTGCCAACAACCTTCTTTGAAGCAGGGAAGGCGCCGGCAATGCGAGCTCTGGTAGAGTACCTGAGAACCTTAAGTGCGAACCGCGTGCTTCATGTCGAAGATGCGGAACTTGCAGCTTCACAGTTCTTAGGTTTGCTGAACGAGCCCCTTCTTTGGCTACGAGTTATCGGTATTGGGGATGCTCCATCGAAGGAGCGACGTGAGAAAGTGGTTGCCGAAGGCGTGAGCATGTTCCTCTCTCGCTATGGAAAGCGGCAAATATTGCCAGACAGCTAGGATGTTCACGCCCTAAAAATCATATTTTTATATCAAGGCGTAGCTGTCATCGTGAACCAAGCTCAAAAGGTATTGGCCGTAATTCGTCTTTGCTAGTAGATTTCCGGCTTTCTCGATGACCTCTGGCGTCACCCAGCCTTTCCGATAGGCAATTTCTTCGGGGCATGCGACTTGGAGATTTTGTCGGTCTTGAACTACTCGGACAAACTCACTTGCCTCAAGCAAGGAAGCGTGTGTTCCTGTATCAAACCAGCCATATCCTCGGCCTAACCTGACAACCGAGCACAAACCATTTTCTAAGTAGATATTGTTTACTGATGTTATTTCGAGTTCACCTCTATCGGAAGGTTTTATCGATTTGGCGATCTGCGAAGCATTGCCATCATAGAAATACAGCCCTGTAACGGCCCAATTTGACCTGGGGTTTGCGGGTTTCTCCTCTATGGTGACGGCTTTTCCCTCGCGGTCGAAGCTGACAACCCCATAACGCTCCGGATCGCGTACATGATAGGCAAACAGGCACGCTCCATGACCGGCTGTTGCTGCATCGGTCAGCTCGGCCCCGAGGCCATCACCATAGAAGATGTTGTCACCTAACACGAGCGCGCAGGGCTGTCCGGCGAGGAAACTTTCACCGATGAGCAACGCTTGAGCCAACCCATCTGGAGATGGCTGTGCTGCATAAGACAAGTTCAAACCCCATTGGCTCCCGTCGCGAAGCACCTGCTTATAAGCGTCCTGATCCTTCGGCGTCGTAATAACAAGAATGTCTCTGATACCGGCTAGCATCAGTGTGCTCAGGGGAAAGTACACCATTGGCTTGTCATACACAGGTAGGAGCTGCTTACTCGTTCCGAGAGTCACGGGATGTAAACGGGTGCCCGATCCGCCGGCGAGGATTATACCTCTCATTGGACTATCTCCTTTTGACTATCTTTTGCACCGAGGCCTAGGCGCTCGACGTGATGACCACGATCAAGAATATCCTGCCACCACCATGAGTTCTTTAGATACCATTCAACGGTATCGCGAATGCCAATTTCGAATGTACGACTTGGGAGCCATCCTAGATCCCGACTTATCTTGCTTGCATCGATGGCATAACGTTTATCGTGGCCGCGGCGATCTTCTACATAGGTGATTAGATCGCGACGCCGGCGTCCTGAAACGGGGGGAGCGAATTCGTCTAGAAGGTCACAGATCGTTTGTACGGCTCTGTTGCAAAGATTGGCGGCAGTCAGAGGTAGGCTGTCGCTCTGCGCCGATCAGGCGGCTGCTGCGAAATGGTGGTTGAGCATGCCCATGGCCTCCGTCAGCGCCGAGGGCCCAATGCCAAAA
>NZ_JASCOY010000183.1:0-4621 GCF_029960075.1 Pseudomonas sp. PS02290 | reverse complement strand
ACAATACCAGCGCACCGCCCACAGGATCACATCACCCTGGAAATGGCGCCACTTGAAATCCGTCATCGTTCCGTCCGTCCAATCTCCGCCAAGCATGCTCAAGCTTCACGATTTTTGCAACAGAGCCGGAAATCGACCAAAAACGCGGTGGGGCGGGTAACGACGGCCGGGACGCCAACGCGCTCCACGGCCTCGGCCCAGCGCGCGGCCGGCGGCTGGAGCAGGCCGTTGTGCACGGAGCCGTGATAGGTGCCTACCGCCAACGCGAGCCAGCGCTCCAGCTCGCGCAGCGTCAGGGTGGCCATCTTCTCGGAATCGTACTCGCCGCGCTGGCCGGGATTGGAGAAGGTCGTCCCCGGTAATTCGTCGTGGATCATCTGCATCGCCGTGCCGATGATCCGTTCCACGATGCCGCCGTAGTGCGGCTGGCCTGGTGGGCGATAGTCCAGCCGGATGCCATGCTGTTCGCAGCCACGGCGCAGCGCTTCGCTTTTGAACTCGGCCGCGTTGTCCAGATAGAGCAGCCTGGGCTTGCCGCTCATCGGCCAGTCCATTTCCACATTCAGCCCTTCCAGCCAGGGCCGCTTGTCGCAGGCGGCATGCGCGAGGCATAGGCCGACCGAGACGGCGGACGGCGCTTCCAGCGTGACCACCATGCCGAGTACGCAGCGCGTGAACACGTCGATGGCGAGGGTCAAATATGGGCGGCCAATCGGTTGCCGGTCGCGCTCGTCGACCACGATCAGGTCGATGACGGTGTGGTCGATCTGCACCTGTTCCAGCGGCATGGTGACTTCTGGCGGAATGCCACCCGCGCCTTGCAAGGGACGGGCAGCGTCCTGCCCGCCCCGGCTGCGGGCTATTTTCGCCGGGTGTAGTCCGGCAATCCGCTGGGCCACGGTGTTGCGCGCCGGCACCGGCAGCTTCTGGGTTTTGCACGCCTGCGCGACTTCGCGGTGGAACGCCGCCAGGCTGCGTTTCTGCTTGGTCAGGAAGCGCTTTTGCAGCAGCTCGCGGATGATGCGCTCGACCGGTTCCGGCAAGCGCCCCTTGCCTTTGCCGCCGCCGGATCGGCCGGGCGTCAGGTCTGTTACCAGGCCAGTACCCTGCCGGGCGCGACGGATCAGGACATATACCTGTCGCCGGGACAGGCCCAGCGCTTGGGCTGCCTCATCGGCGGCTTCATGCCCGACCACCTCAAGCGCTGCCAGTGGCCCGATGATTTCCGTCCGGTGCCGGGCTTGCGCCCATGCCTCGTCGGGCAGGGTGGCCACGCCTTGCGCGGCAATCGGTGGAGTGTCTGATGTCATGCCCAAACCTCGCTTTGGTGCACACGAGTATTGAGCATAGTCGAGATTGGTGCAGACGACTCCTGATATTGGGCTGTCAGGAGCCGTATGCACACCAGGCGTTACATCCAGTCAGATGGTGCGGTCGTCTTCTGAAAACGACAGCGGCAAGCTGTCGCACAACTTAGGACTTATGCGACGTTTACAATAAATTCCTTGGCCTTGAGCCACGATGGCGCCACAATGGCGCCCATGAAAGCCGACCGCAAAGATTCGCGCTCTAGTGCGCTGGAACGTATCAATCTGCGCCTCACTCCCGAGGTGCTGAAAGCCATTGATGCCGAATGCTCGCGCCGGGCCGGCAGCGTATCGCGCAACACTTGGATTACCGAAGCCGTGACGGAACGCCTGGGGCGTCTCGCTTCGTCATCGCACCCGCAAGGTGCAGGGGGAGCCAATGGCTAATTTTTATGAATTTTTCGCCGGTGGCGGCATGGCCCGCGCTGGCCTTGGCCCCGACTGGCAATGCCTGCTCGCCAATGACTTCGACCCAAAGAAGGCGGCCAGCTACGCCGCGAATTGGGGCACCGATCATCTGCGCGTCGGCGACGTGGCCGCACTGACTACGGCCGACCTACCGGCCGGCGCTGACCTGGCTTGGGCCTCGTTCCCTTGCCAAGACCTTTCCCTAGCCGGTGCCGGTGCTGGCCTCAAAGGCGACCGCTCCGGCACTTTCTGGCCGTTCTGGCAGCTCATCAAAGCCCTGGGGGATGAAGATCGAGCGCCGCGCCTGGTGGTGCTGGAAAACGTATGCGGCGCCCTTAGCTCGCACGATGGCAAAGACTTTGCCGCGATCAGCTCGGCCCTGTCGAACAACGGCTATCGGTTCGGTGCCGTGGTCATTAACGCCGTTCATTTCCTGCCGCAGTCGCGGCCACGGCTGTTCATCATCGGCGTGCGCAAATCCTCGCCAATTCCTCGCGCCCTGGTCGCCAGCGGCCCGGAAGGGGAATGGCATCCGTCCGCGCTGGTCGAGGCTTACGGCAAGCTCTCGAAGCGTGCGCAAAGCTCTTGGGAATGGTGGCGCCTGCCGGCGCCTCCGGCCCGCACGTCGATCTTTGCCGACCTGGTGGAAGATAAGCCGCACGGCGTCACCTGGCACACGGCCGCCGAAACAAAGAAGCTGCTCGGCATGATGAACCCGCTAAACCTGGCGAAAGTTGAAGCCGCCAAGAAAGCCGGTGGCCGCCAGGTCGGCACGATCTACAAGCGCACCCGCGCCGATGGCCCGCACGGCGAGAAGGTGCAACGCGCCGAAATCCGTTTCGATGACGTGGCCGGTTGCCTGCGCACGTGTCGTTTTCAGAAGACGGCTGCACTGAACGTCAGAAGCCGACTGCACTATAGCAGCGGAGGGGTTGGATCCATCAGGCAACGACGGGCTGCTGCCGGCCAATAGCCGACAATGACGACACTGGAAATCCCCGCCTGTGAGCGTCGGCTCAGGGCGGGACAGCGTCATCCAGCTACCTGCGCCACTGACTCAGCCTTGTCCAGCCGGCCGCGCCGCACGAACAGACTGACCAGCCGTTGACGGATCGCCACCTGGAGTTCCGCCAGTTGTTCCGGCGTGATGCGAATTTCACCCGCTCGACGAGCGCAACACCGGCGCCGCCTACGCCAAGAACCGGCGAATCGAACTCAAACTCACGAACCGCTGAGCGCCGCGTCACCGCGCTGCTGCGCCAGCCAGTCGCGCGGGGCGCAGCCCATGCGCACGCGGAAGGCGCGCGCCAGAGCGTTCGGGCTGCCGTAGCCGACGCGGTCGGCCACCACCGCCACCGGCCGCCCCTGCTTGAGCAGGGTGCAACTGACGTTCATCCGCCAGTCGGCCAGATAGTCGCCCGGCGTGACGCCCACCGCGTCCTTGAACGCGGCGGCGAAGCGCGCGCGTGACATGCCCGCCTTCGCCGCCAGCGCCTCGAGCGACCACGCGGTCTGCGGCGCATCGTGCATGGCGGTTATGGCGCGCGCGAGTTTCGGGTCGGCCAGGCCCGCCAGCAGTCCGGTGGCGCCAAGCCGCCCATCCATCAGATAACGCAGCAACTGGATCAGTAGCAACTCGCACAAGCGGTCGATGGCGGCCTGCCGACCGCACTGGTCGCGCTCGGCTTCGGCAAACAGCAACTCTAGCGTCGGCCCGAGGCCGGGCAAGTCCGCCAACGGAATCAGCAGCATCGACGGCAAGGCCATGGCCAACGGATTGCCCGTCGAAGCGCCCAGGTCGACCTCCGCACACAACCGCTCAGCGGTATCGCCGGGGGCGGCGACAAAACGATGCGACGCCGCGCGCGGATAAAACAGCAGGCTCGGCTCGGTAACCAGCAGATCTTCATGCACGGGCGAACGCGCCGTAATCGGGCCGCGCCGCACCAGATGGATATAGCCATGCGGCGCCGCGTAATGATGCTGCCCACAGAAGGCGCCGCTTTGAAAAACGCGCGCCGAAAGCGAGTAGTGCCGGAGCAAGCCGGCCAGTCGATCCGCCATTCCACTCTCCATATAAGACGATAGGTTACGTATTTGATACTTTACGTGCCATATCGTACCAAACAAAGGGCGATCATGCCCACGTGCTCTTGCACCTCACCCACTACGGAGATAGACATGACCCAAATCGCCCCCCTGACCATCGACACCGCTGACGCCGCTACCGCTGCCACACTCAAGGCCGTCAAAGCCAAGCTTGGCATGGTGCCGAACCTGTTCGCCACGCTGGCCCACGCGCCGGCGGCGCTCAATGGCTACCTCGGCTTGTCCGAAACGCTGGGCACCGGCCGCCTGAATGCCTCCCAGCGCGAGATCGTTGCGCTCGCTGCCGGTCAAGCCAATCGCTGCCAGTATTGCCTGAGCGCACACACCCTGATCGGCAAAGGTGCCGGACTGTCGGCAGAGGCCATCGCCGCGGCCCGCACCGGCCAGGCGGCCAACGCACTTGACGATGCAATCGCCGGCTTTGCCCGCGCGCTGGTCGAGCAACGCGGCGTGGTGTCGGCCGACGCCATGGCCAACTACCGCCGCGCGGGGCTCGACGACGGCCTGATACTGGAAGTGATCGCCAACGTCGCGCTGAACACGCTCACCAACTACACCAACCACATCGCCGACCCCACGGTGGATTTCCCCGTGGTCGCCGTCTGATCTCCATAGGCATATAAGGAGAACACGATGAAAATCGCACTCACCGGCGCTCTGCTCGCCAGCGCCCTCGTCCTGCCACTGGCCGTCACGGCCGGCGACTAAAGGCCTCGGCCGAGCACTACCGCAAGACC
>NZ_JASCOY010000182.1:0-4676 GCF_029960075.1 Pseudomonas sp. PS02290 | reverse complement strand
CGTCGTCGGAGTGAGGGTATTCCGACGAAGGAGGAACCCAACCAGGAGCAAGCACCCTTGGTTACTTGGGGTGCTTTTCCAAGTAACTCGCCGAAGGCGAAACAGTCTGCCCCCAGGCAGACGCCCTAGATCTTGATCTTGATCTTGATCTTAGCCCTTGAAAGTATCCCGCCAGGCCAAAAACCGCCGTTCCAGCATCGCCAACACCCCATCGGTCAACTTGCCCAACACCGCCAGCACAATGATCGCCGCCAGCACAATATCGGGCCTCGACGTCTCGCGCCCGTCACTGAGCAAATAACCCAGCCCCTTCGTCGCCGCGATCAACTCCGCTGCCACCAGAAACATCCAGGCCAGACTCAACCCCGAGCGCAACCCGGTGAACAGACCGGGCAGGGCGGCGGGCAAAAACACATGCACAATCATCTGCCGCTGACTGAAGCGAAATATCTGCCCGACCTCCACCAGCTTGCGATCGATGTTGCGAATCGCCGCCACGCCGTTCAGGTAAACCGGGAAAAAAGCGCCGATGGCAATCAGCACAATCTTGGAAGTCTCGCCAATCCCCAGCCACAACAGCAACAGCGGCACCCAGGCCAGGCTCGGGATTGAGCGCAGCCCCGCGAACGTCGGCTCCAGATACGCTTCCGCCTCGCGACTGAGCCCGACCCACGCCGCGAACACCAGCGCCAGACCCGCACCGATCACGAACCCCGACAGCACCCGCGTCAAACTGGCGCCGATGTGCTTCCACAGCGCGCCGTCGGCCAGATCGGTCAGCGTCGTGGCGATCTCGCTGGGCGCCGGCATCTGGTAGGACTGCACCCAGCTCACGCGGACGGCAATTTCCAGCAGCAGCAAAATGGCCACCGGCACGGCAAGCCCCTTCATGCGGGTTCGCCCATTCCCACGTGCACGCCGCACAACCGGTTGCGCGTCCAACGCCTCGTCTTTCAACACCTGAGCCCTGGGGCTGACGCTGCTTCCGATACCGCCGCCACTGACTTCGCTGCCCCGCGCGTTGCTCATGGCTTGGCGACGACCGCGTTGCCGAAGCTCGGGTCGATCAACTGGTCGATGACCTGGTCAACGTTCGTCCCTTTGCGCACCAGCGCTTCGGAAACCAGAATCGGCGCGGCGGCCTTCGACGCGGTCACGTCTTTGTCGGTCAGCAGCGGGCTGCCGAGGTCAGTGCGGGTCAATTGCAATTTGGCGACATCCAGCGGCAGGCCTGACTCGGTGGCGAGCAATTGGGCCAGCTCGTCCGGATTTTTCAGCGACCATTCCCGGGCTTTTTCGTACGCGCCAAGGACGGTTTTGATCGCTTCAGGGTGTTCCTTCGCATAACGCTCGGTCACGCTGACCACGCCGAAGCTGTTGAAGTCCTTGTTGCGATACAACAAGCGCGAGCCGGCCTGTATTTGGCTCGCGGCCATGTGCGGATCGAGCCCGGCCCAGGCGTCGACGTCGCCTTTCCCCAGCGCAATACGGCCGTCCGGGTGTTGCAGATGCAAGAGTTCGACGTCGTCCTTGGTCAGCTTCGCCTGCTGCAAGGCGCGCAGGGTAAACAGGTAAGGGTCGGTGCCTTTGGTGGCGGCGATTTTCTTGCCCTTGAGATCGGCAACGCTCTGCAGGGTCGAGTCCTTGCGCACCACCAGCGCGGTCCACTCGGCGCGGCTGTAGACATAAACCGATTTTATCGGGCTGCCGTTGGCCCGCGCCAGCACCGCCGAGAGACTGGCGGAGGAGGCGAAGTCGACGCCGCCGCTGTTGAGGTATTCCAGCGAGCGGTTGCTGCCCTGGCTGAACACCCAGCTGACTTTGCTGTTTGGCAGGGCTTTTTCCAGCCAGCCAAAGTGCTTGAGCACCAGACTGACCGGCGAGTAGTAAGCGTAATCCAGGTGCACCTCGGCCGGTGGCGCCTCGGCAGCCTGGGCCAGCGGCTGTAACGTCAGTGCAAGCGCGCCGGCGAGTAGTTTGAAGGAAGTCGGCAGACGGGAAAGTGCGGTCATGGGTGAGTGTCCAGTCAAGGGGCGGAAGCTGCGCACGGCTGCTTATGACGAAATCAGCAGTCGGAGCGAATCGATCTGCTTGATTGGAATATTGCAGGCTTTGTGCCATTGGCGAGGCGCCGCCCAGGTCCCCTGTTTGCGGGGCCGGGCAAGTGGGAAAGTGCTACCGATGCAACAGTCTGCTGATCGACTGTTGCTGGGCATACAGCGGCAATCTCCGCCGTCCGAAGACTCAGCACGCTGCGCTGCGGGTTGTCAGCCGACGCGCAGAACCGCATGCTGGCGCTCCACCGTTGCAACAGGGCCTCTCCGAGCATGTCCGCCGTCACTGCCCGTTCCGCCGATTCCGCATCGCGCCGTTCTGCGATCATTCTCAGTTTGTGCCTGCCCAGCGACGTGCTTCTGTATCTGTTGCTGCCGATGAACGCCGGAGCCTTCGGCATCAGCCTCGCCCAGGCGGGGATCCTGCTGGCGGCCAACCGGCTGGTCCGGATTTTCGGCTACAGCTATGTCGTACGTTTCTACGCCGCGCGGGGCGATCGCGCGGCCTTGACGCTGGCGGCCCTTGTATCGGCGGTCTGCGCGTTTGGCAATAGCTTCATCAGCGGGTTCTGGTGGTTGCTGATCCTGCGACTGGGCTGGGGCCTGAGTTACGCGGCTCTGAACCTGTCGACCCAGGCATTGGCGACCTCGGAGCCAGGTGGAGCGGCACGTCGGGCGGGTCGATCCCGCGCGATTATCGCCATCGGCCCTATGCTGGCACTGCCAATCGGCGCGCTGATCAGCCTGCATTACGGTCCGCGGCTTATCTTTTTCATCCTCGCGCTGTGTTCCCTTGGAGCGGTGTGGTTTGCGCGTGGGCTGCCCGCTGCGCCGCATCCCTTGCCCACTTCCGCCGGGCGCCGTTTCAAGCGGCCGGACAGTGTGGCGCTGTGGTCGTTCGTCGAAGGCGTGGCGCTGGACGGGCTGTTCATCTTCGGGTTGTCGCTTCAGGCGCAGACAGTGCTCGGCGGCAATGCGGTCTTTATCGCCGGTGTGTTGCTGGCCCTGCGCTACGCCTCGGAGATGCTTCTCAGCCCGTTGGGCGGGCGCGCGGCTGACAGCTTCGGCGCTGTGCGCATGCTGGTGGTGCTTTCCGCCGTGACCGCACTGGCGTTGACGGCCTTCGGCTTTCACTGGCTGATCGTCGGCGCCGGCGCGATTCTGATCCTGCGGGCGTTGCAATTGCCATTGGTGACCACCCTGGTCGCCGAACGCAATCCGGGGCCGGGCAGGGTTCAGGCGCTGGCGGGCAATGCGGTGTGGCGCGACGTCGGTGCAGGCGTCGGACCGCTGCTCGCCGGGGTGTTGCTGCCGTGGGCGTCCCCTGCATGGATTTACACCACAGCGGGCGTCGCCGTGCTGCTCAGCGCGGTGGTTTGCAGTCGATACAAACCGGTGCCCCAAAACAACACCCTCTGACCGTTCGGCGATTAATTCGGCAAATCAGGTGCTTGCGTGCAACCTCTTGAGCGTTTTCTGATCTGATGGGCATTCGTTATACGGAAATATTCGCTCGCCATACTGCACCGAGCCACACGCTGACAAGGACGTTGCATCGGGCGTCACGCCCATCACGAGCCATCAGAACTCCATGCCGATATGAGCCTTTCAACACCTCCTCTGTGGTCCCGCGCGATGCAGCGCATGACCTATTTTCTGTTTCCGACCCTCCTCATCGCTTCCGCCATTTTCTGGTTCGCCGCCGGTAAGGGGGTTCATGCCGAGGCCAAGAACGGCACCCAGACCCTGGTGTTTCTGCGCCACGCCGAGAAGCCCGAAACCGGACTGGGTCAGCTGAACTGCCAGGGCCTCAATCGGGCCATCGACCTGTCCACGGTGCTGCCGAATACCTTCGGCAAAGCCGACTTCATCTTCGCGGCCAACCCGAGCCGTCATGTGGAAGAGGGCGAGCACGATCATTCCTACAGCTACCTTCGCCCACTGATGACCGTTGGCCCAAGTGCCATCAAGCTGGGCCTGCCGGTCAATATCGATTTCGCCGCCAACGACACCGGTGATCTGGCCGATGAGCTGATGCGCGACAAATACCACGACGCCACCATCTACACCGCCTGGTCCCACGGCTACCTGCCGGAGCTGATCAACAAGGTCGCCGAGGAAGCGTCTGGCGAGAAGGTCAAACTGGTCAACGACTGGGTCCCGGAGGACTTCGATTCCGTGCTGGTGCTTACCCTCAAATGGAACGACGGCAAAGCCACGCTGCAGTATGAAAACTACAAGCAGAATCTTGACGGCGGTGCTGTGGGCTGCCCGAGCTGACAGAGATGCACGGGATCCGTCGTAGAACACGATCCCTGTAGGACCGGCTTCAGCCGGGAAGAGGCCAGTGCGATCACCCTCATTCTTGCGTTGTGATCCCTGACGCTTTCCCGGCTAAAGCCAGTCCTACAGTTAGAACGCGATCCCATGTGGCACCGGCTTCAGCCGGTAAGCGGCCAGTGTGTTCACCCTCACTATGCGTTCCCGCCCGAAAAGTTTGTGCGCCTCCAGTGATTACGCTAGCGTCAGCCGACCCTGACTACCGGCGGTTCCCCCATGCTTCAACCTCTCCAGCCCCACGCCTCGCGCCTGATACCCTTTCACCCACCGTTTGACTGGCAG
>NZ_JASCOY010000181.1:0-4755 GCF_029960075.1 Pseudomonas sp. PS02290 | reverse complement strand
AGCTTCTGCTCGGCGAGCACACGCGCTTCGTCGCAGTGAGCGCCGTCATCCAGCCTCAACAGTCCGGCCACTTCATCGAGGCTAAAGCCCAGTCGTTGCGCGGATTTCACGAATTTCACCCGTGCGACATCCGCCTCGCCGTAGCGGCGAATACTGCCGTAGGGCTTGTCCGGCTCGGGCAACAGCCCCTTGCGTTGATAGAACCGGATGGTTTCCACGTTGACCCCGGCCGCCTTGGCAAAGGCGCCGATGGTCAGGCTGTCCACAGAGTTTTCCACAGTGCTTGATTCCGTACTTGACTACGGAAGTAACCTTAAACCATCGCTCACATGCTCAAAAGGAGAAATGCATGTCTGAACCGTCAAACGGGCGCGCCCCTCTTGTCGCCGGGGGGCTCGCTGCGATTCTCGCGTCGACTTGCTGTCTTGGGCCGTTGGTTCTGATCGCACTGGGATTCAGCGGGGCCTGGATCGGCAACCTGACCGTGCTGGAACCTTACCGCCCGATCTTCATCGGCGGGGCGTTGGTCGCGCTGCTTTTCGCCTACCGGCGCATTTTTCGCTCGGCTCAAGTCTGCAAACCGGGCGAGGCTTGCGCTATCCCCCAGGTTAGCAGCACTTACAAGTTGCTCTTCTGGGTGGTGGCGGCATTGGTGCTGATCGCACTCGGCTTCCCCTACATCCTTCCCTTGTTCTACTGATCAGGAGTTCGCCATGAAAAGGCTGTTCGCATCCTTCGCCCTTGCCATCCTCGTCGCTGCGCCCGCCTGGGCGGCCACGCAGACCGTCACCCTGTCAGTGCCCGGCATGACCTGCGCCGCCTGCCCGATTACGGTGAAGAAGGCGTTGACCAAGGTCGATGGCGTGACCAAGGCGGAAGTAAGTTTCGAGAACCGCGAGGCCATCGTCACCTTTGACGATACCAAGACCAATGCCCCGGCGCTGACCAAGGCGACCGAGGACGCAGGCTATCCGTCCAGCGTCAAGCAATAGGAGGGAGTTCCGATGGCAAATCCGCTCAATCTGTTCACTCGGATCGGTGACAAAGCCGGTTCCGTCGGCGTGCTGGTTTCTGCCATAGGCTGCGCCACGTGTTTTCCCGCCCTTGCCAGCCTGGGTGCCGCGTTCGGTCTGGGCTTTTTGAGCCAGTGGGAAGGCCTGTTCATCACCACGCTGCTGCCCCTGTTTGCCGGACTGGCTCTGGTCGTCAATGCCCTCGGCTGGCTCAATCATCGGCAGTGGCGACGGACTGCGCTCGGCCTGATCGGCCCTGTCCTGGTGCTGGCAGCGGTGTTTTTTATGCTGGCTCACGGCTGGCGGAGCGGCTGGCTGCTCTATATCGGCCTGGCCCTCATGCTTGGGGTGTCCATATGGGATCTGGTGTCGCCCGCCAACCGCCATTGTGGGCCGGACGCCTGTCCAACTCCGCAGAAACAGTGATGCCGACAAGAGACCCATCTGAAGGAGTAACGCTATGACCGAATTGCAAATCGTTGGCATGACCTGCGCATCCTGTGTCGAGCATGTGAAAGATGCCTTGGAGAAGATTCCCGGCGTGCACCAGGCGGATGTTTCCTACGCCAGCGGGAAGGCCGAATTGACGGTCGACAAGGGCGTAAGCCGTGAACAAATGCAGGCCGCCGTCGAGGCACTGGGGTATCGAGCGGCGTTCGAAGATTCCACGATACAACCCCGTCCTGGCCTGCTCGACAAGGCGCGGGGCTGGTTGAGCGGCAGCATTGGCGCCGGGAAAGATGGCGACAGGCTCCACGTTGCGGTCATCGGCAGCGGTGGCGCCGCCATGGCGGCCGCACTCAAGGCGGTGGAAGGCGGTGCCCGCGTCACCTTGATCGAGCGTGGCATCATCGGCGGCACCTGCGTCAACGTGGGCTGCGTGCCCTCCAAGATCATGATTCGTGCCGCGCATGTTGCCCATCTGCGCCGCGAGAGTCCGTTCGACGCGGGGCTATCCGCCACGACGCCGACCGTCCTGCGCGAACGGCTGCTCGCGCAGCAGCAAGGTCGTGTGGACGAACTGCGCCACGCCAAGTACGAAGGCATTCTGGAAAACAATCCGGCGATCAGCCTGGTGCGCGGCACCGCCCGTTTCCAGGACGGCCACACGCTCAGCGTGGAACTGGCCGAGGGCGGCGAGCGCATCGTTGCCTTCGACCGCTGCCTGATCGCCACCGGCGCGAGCGCGGCCGTTCCGCCGATTCCCGGTCTCAAGGACACGCCCTACTGGACCTCGGACGAGGCACTGGCGAGCGACACCATTCCGGAACGGCTCGCCGTGATCGGCTCCTCGGTGGTAGCGGTGGAACTGGCACAAGCCTTCGCCCGGCTGGGCAGCCGGGTCAGCATCCTGGCGCGCAGCTCGCTGTTCTTCCGCGAAGACCCGGCCATCGGCGAAGCGGTGACGGCGGCCTTCCGTATGGAGGGCATCGAAGTGCTGGAGCAGACGCAAGCCAGCCAGGTATCCCACGCCGACGGCGAGTTCGTCCTGAGCACCAACCATGGCGAGTTGCGCGCCGACCAGTTGCTCGTCGCCACCGGACGCACACCCAATACCCGAGGCATGAATCTGGAAGGTGCCGGCGTGAAGCTGGATCAGCGCGGTGGCGTGGTGATCGACCAGGGCATGCGCAGCAGCGCAGCGGATATCTATGCGGCCGGCGACTGCACCGACCAGCCGCAGTTCGTCTACGTCGCGGCTGCCGCAGGCACCCGCGCGGCGATCAACATGACCGGCGGCGAGGCGAAGCTTAATCTCGACGCCATGCCGGCCGTGGTATTCACCGATCCACAGGTGGCCACCGTCGGTTACAGCGAAGCGGAAGCGCACCACGCCGGCATTGAAACCGACAGCCGCACCTTGACCCTGGACAACGTGCCACGAGCGTTGGCTAACTTCGACACGCGAGGTTTCATCAAGCTGGTCGCCGAAGCGGGCTCCGGCCGGCTGCTGGGCGTGCAGGCGGTGACTCCGGAAGCGGGCGAGATCATCCAGACCGCCGCCATTGCCATCCGCGCCCGGATGACGGTGCAGGAACTCGCCGATCAATTGTTCCCCTATTTGACGATGGTCGAGGGCCTGAAACTAGCTGCGCAAACCTTCACGAAGGACGTCAAACAATTGTCCTGCTGCGCAGGGTAATGAGAGAGCGAGGTTGAAGCATGAGCAACACGGCAGGCGATCTCGGTGGGTGCGACAGCCTACGCAAGACATGGCAGGTGATCGGCTTATGGGTGCTGCCTGCCGTCGCGGCGACGATAGCGATTGTTCTGGCGGATCGACGCCCCGCGTTGTTCCTGGCAGCGAGCGCCGCGCTGGCCGTGATGGGCGGCGCCTGCCTGGTCAACGCCGCGCGCTGTCGCCGACTTCACTGCTACATCACGGGGCCTTACTTCCTGTTGCTCGCGCTTGGTGCGCTGCTGGTTTATGTGTTTGACCAAAACGGCGAGCATCTCTCCAGACTGTGGCTGCTACTGGCACTGGGTACTACACCGTTGCTCCTCTGGCTACCTGAGCGCCTGGCCGGAAGGAAATATCTGAGTGCCCCAGTTTGCGGAGAAGGCCGGGAGTGTCGGTGATGAATGCCTACACGATATCCAGATTGGCCGAGGACGCGGGCGTCAGCGTGCATGTGGTGCGCGACTATGTGCTGCGTGGCTTGCTGCACCCCGCGCGGCGCACGGACAGCGGTTACGGCATTTTCGACGAGCAATCCCTGATGCGGCTGCGCTTCGTGCGTGCCGCCTTCGAGTCCGGTATCGGGCTCGACGAATTGGCGCGGCTCTGCCGGGCGCTCGATGCGGACGATGGCTCCGACGTGATCGGCTGTGTCGAGCGTTTGCTCCGGCAAATCGCGGCACGACAGGCGGCTTTAGCCGTAGTGGAAACGCAGTTGGCCGGGCTGACCCACTGCGCCGACGAAGGTCATGCCCATGCGTAACGCCGACCAAGCCGAATCGACCAAGGTCTCCCGCTCACGCGCTTATACCTGGGGCGTGCTCGCCGCGCTCACCTGCCCCTGTCATCTACCGGTGCTGGCATTGCTACTTTCGGGGACAGCGGCCGGGGCCTTCGTCAGCGAACATATGGGTGTCGCCGTGCTTGCGCTGGCCGTTCTCTTCTGCCTCTTCCTGCGAGCGGCACTGCGGACCTTTCGGGAGCGGCCGTGATCCGCTCAGACCACTGCGCGGTCTCCGCTGCCGAGTTGCGGCAGACTTGGGAGCGCCGGGAATTCTTCTGCACTACCGGCCGCAGGTCGATCTGCGCACAGGTTCGATCACGGGTGCGGAAGCGTTACTAGGTTTTCTTGGACGATGGAGGAACCCCATCATGAACGCAAACAACACCCCTACCATCAGCTGCTGCGAATGTTGCAAGGACATTCCCCTTGACGCCGCGCTTACGCCGGAAGGTTCCGAGTACGTCGTGCACTTCTGTGGCCTGGAGTGCTATCAACGCTTTATGTCTCGCGCGGATAAGAGGGCGGCATTCGAGCCTGATAGCCCCTACACACAAAAGGTCAGTACCCGTCACGACGACTAATTCGCTTTGCCTCTGGAAAGTGGCTCTGGTTAATTGCAGAAAGCGTGAGCCCACGATGATGGAATGCAAGCCGACGCAGCTGAATGCAAGCTCACTCGCAGTTAATGTGAGCCCGGCTGCTCCGTCAGTTGCAGTTAATCTGAGCCGGGAATCGCATTGATTGCGAGCGCGGCCGATTTCAAACGCGAGCCGTTACAC
>NZ_JASCOY010000180.1:0-4772 GCF_029960075.1 Pseudomonas sp. PS02290 | reverse complement strand
TAGAAAGCCCAAACACCGCAATCGCGACTTGGGTGCAGGCTGAACGCAGACGACGCGGAGTGGGCCGAGCGGCATGGATGCCGCGAGAGCGCCGCTAGGACATGGATGTCCGTTCGGCGCGCGCGCACGGAGCGTCGTCGGAGTGAGGGTATCGCGACGGAGGAGGGACCTAACCAGGAGCAAGCACCTTTGGTTACTTGGGGTGCTTTTCCAAGTAACTCGCCGAAGGCGAAACGATCTGCCGTTAGGCAGATGTTTTTGATCTTCGTGCTTTTCGAATCCTCTGCCGTTAGGCAGATGCTCTTGATCCTGAAAGCCAAGTAAAAGCTAACGATTTGCCACGCCTCACAAGGGCTGCTAAAACTCAAGCGTCTGGCGCTGTTTCATACAAGGAATTTGCCAATGTCAGTTACCTCCGAACGCTCCAAAGATGGCCAAGAGCTGACCATCACCATCAAAGGACGCTTCGACTTCTCGAAGCACCAGGACTTTCGTGGCGCCTACGAAAAAGAACACGAGGCCAAACGCTATACGGTTGACCTGAAAGACACGACCTACCTCGACAGTTCAGCGCTCGGTATGCTCCTCCTGCTGCGCGACCATGCCGGCGGCGAAAGAGCCGAAGTCCAGTTGGTCAACTGCACCGCCGACGTCCACAAAATCCTCACCATCTCCAGCTTCTCCAAACTCTTCAAAATCGCCTGATGATCTCGCCTGCCTCCGATCGCCTGACGGTCCTCATCGCTGATGACAACGTCAGCGACCGGATGCTCCTGTCCGCCATCGTCAGCCGCCAGGGCCATGACGTCCTGACCGCCAGCGACGGCGCCGAAGCGGTCGGGCTGTTCGAGCGTCGGCGGCCGCAACTGGTGCTGATGGACGCCATGATGCCGGTCATGGACGGCTTCGAAGCGGCGCGCCAGATCAAGACTCTCGCCGGGGACGCGCTGGTCCCGATCATCTTCCTGACGTCACTGACCGAAGGCGAAGACCTTGCCCGTTGCCTCGACGCCGGCGGCGACGACTTCATTGCCAAGCCCTACAACCAAGTGGTACTGGCCGCCAAGATCAACGCCATGAACCGCCTTCGCGTGCTGCAGGAAACCGTCCTGCACCAGCGCGACCTGATCACCCGCCACCATAAATACCTGCTCAACGAACAGCGCGTGGCCAAGGCGGTGTTCGACCAGATCGCCCACTCCGGGTGCCTGAGTTCGCGCAACATCCGTTACCTGCAATCGCCCTACGCGCTGTTCAACGGCGACCTGCTTTTGGCTGCGTGGTCGCCGTCCGGCAACATGCACCTGCTGTTGGGGGATTTCACCGGCCATGGTTTGCCGGCGGCGGTGGGCGCGATGCCGCTGGCCGAGGTGTTCTACGGCATGACCGCCAAGGGGTACGGCTTGTCCGAAACCCTGCGGGAGATGAACGCCAAGCTCAAGCGCATCCTGCCCGTCGACATGTTCTGCTGCGCCGCGTTGCTGTCCCTGAACTTCAAGCAGCAGCTGGTCGAGGTCTGGAACGGCGGCCTGCCGGATGGTTACCTGCTGCATGGCGACGACCGGCCGCACACGCCGCTGATTTCGTCCAACGTGCCCCTCGGTGTCTTGAGCGCCGGCAGCTTTGACGACAACACCCAGGTGTATCCCTTCGGCCCGGGGGACCGGGTGTTTCTGCTGTCCGACGGCGTGGTCGACAGCACCGGCCAGGACGGCGAACTGTTCGGCGCCCGGCGTCTGCAGAATGTGCTGGTGAGCAACCGCAACCCGGCGCTGCTGATCGAAGAAGTGCAGTGGGCCCTGGCGCGCTTTCGCGGCCAGGCGCGGGACGATGTGAGCATGGTCGAAGTGGCCTTCACCGAGCCTGACTTGCTTGGCCCGCCCTCGGTCATCTATACCGACAGTGGCGATTCCAGCCCGCTGGATTGGTCCGCGTCGTTCGAGTACCGCGCGGCAACGCTCAAGCGCTTCAACCCGCTGCCGTATCTGTTGCAACTGCTGCAGGAGGTACATGGCTTGCGCATGCAGAGCAGCGAGCTGTATATCGTGCTGTCGGAGTTGTACAGCAACGCGCTGGAGCATGGCGTGCTCGGGCTCGACTCGGCGCTGAAGCGCGACGCCGCAGGTTTTGGGCTTTACTACCAGCAACGCGCCGAACGCCTCGATGGTCTGGTGGACGGTTTTATCCGCATCGATTTCCAGATCGTCCCGGACGGCGAGGGCGGTCGCCTGACGGTGCGGGTGCAGGACAGCGGTGCGGGTTTCGATTCCGATCGCGTGCTGGCGCTGCCGCCTGCGGTCACCCAATTGTCCGGGCGCGGCCTTGCGCTGGTCCGGCAGCTCAGCGACCGCTGTCGGTGGTCCGATGATGGCCGGACGGCCAGCGTGGAATTTGCCTGGGAGGGTCTGGCATAATCCCCGCGTCTTGATCAAGGAGTGAACAAGTGTCGAATAATCCTGTGGACTTCCACGTGCTCAGCACGCTGCGTGACGTGATGGAAGCTGAATACCCGGCGCTGCTGCAGGTGTTCATTTCCGATTCCATCAATCGGGTCAACGACATGACCCTGTTGTTGCGTGACCCTTCCTTCACTGCCTCCTCCAGCGCCTCGTTGCAACGCCTCGGCCTGATGGCCCACAGCTTCAAAGGCAGCACCGGCAACATGGGCGCCACGCATTTGTCAGAACTGTGCCTGCAACTCGAAGAGCAGGGGCGCGGCATGGTGACAGCGGATGACGCCCGGATAAGGCGTCTGGTGTTCGAGATCAAAGAGGAATTCTGCGCCGTCAGGAAAGTTTTCGAAGACGAACTGCAGCTCTGCCACGCCAGCCACTGAGCCGGGTGTTCCCCTCCGGCTTTCTGCCTCGGACTCACGTTTAATCCAGCCTCTCTCGCTACCTGGCCCGCCATTTGCTTTGTCTCTCTGTAATTGTGCTCTTGCGGAGATTCACATGGCGCTCGCCACCAACCCATTACTGACGGCTTTGACAGCGGCCAAAGCCCAGAAAGCCGGGAATAATGCCCCGACCAAGGCGCCGGAACCCGTCAAGCACAGCAGTTCCAGCTTTTCTGACGTATTCGCCAGGCAGGCACCGGTCAAGTCTCACGGTGCGGATAATCCGGCGCCCAAGCCGGCAAGCGCCAAGAGTTCGGCAGCCGACGACAAGCCTGCCGCCAGCCATACGTCTGCCGCCGCCGACAAGACCGTTGCCGATAACGGCAATGGCTTGCCTGCCAAGCCGGTGAACGGCAAGGCCGACGATGAGGCCGGCGCGGGCAAAGGCGATGCTCACGACAAGGATGACGGCACTGACGATCCGAAAGACCCGACCCTCGCGGATGCGCCGCCGGTAGACCCTGTGCCGGACCCGACACTGGCCGTCACGCCGCCGGTTCAAGAGCCCGTGGCCGTCGCGCCTCCCGTTCAGCCAGTGGTAGATCCGGCGCTTCTCGCCGGCACGCTGCCCGTGATGCCGCCGCCTGCGGTGCAGGCGCCGACCGCTGCAACCGACGCAACCGACGCCGCCGGCGACGATTTCGATCCGTACGCCGATCCGCTGGAAGGCTTGACCGCTGTGCAGGTCGCCCTGGAAAACAAGGCCCAGCAGACGGCGCAGAACAACGGTGTGCAGGGCGACGGCAAAGGTGGGGGCAAGCAAGACCCGAACGCCGATCCTTCGCAACTGTTGGCCACCAACCTGGCGGCGCTGGGCGACCAGCCTGTGGACAAGAGCACCACCGAAGGCGGCGGCGACAAAGCCTTCAGCGGCTTGCTGGCTGACGGCCTGAAAGACGTGAAGGCCGCCACCAGCGATACGCGAGTGGACAACTTCGCCGATCGACTGGCGGCCTTGTCCCAGGCCGCGCAAGTGAAAAACACGTCGACGTCGGCCCCGGCCACGCCATTGCTCAATCAGCCATTGGCGATGAATCAGGGGGGATGGACTGAAGGCGTGGTCAACCGTGTGATGTACCTGTCGAGCCAGAACCTCAAACAGGCGGACATCCAGCTGGAGCCCGCTGAACTGGGCCGTCTGGACATCCGCGTCAATATGGCGGCGGACCAGCAGACCCAGGTCACCTTCATGAGCGCCCACGTTGGCGTGCGTGAAGCTCTGGAAAGCCAGATGTCTCGCCTGCGCGATTCCTTCGTCCAGCAGGGCATGGGCCAGGTCAACGTCAACGTCTCTGACCAGTCTCAGGGCTGGCAGCAACAGGCTCAGCAGCAGTCTGGTGGCGATGGTCAGCGCAACGGCGGCGGCAGCCGCGTCAACGGTGCCAGTGGCAGCGACCTCATCGCCGACGGTGCTCCGGTGGACGCCGCCTCGGCGGCTGCCAGCGCACCGCTGACCGTGGTGGGTTCCAGCGCGGTGGACTATTACGCCTGAATACGCCCTGCCAACGCTTGGGCGTTGTCAGTCGCGGCAAGGGGTTAGCGGCAAGCTGCAAGTAAAAATGGGATCAAGGGCGGTAGTGCATGGGAGACCTCGGTTTCTCGGGCTCTGCCGCCTTTTGCTTTTACTTGCCGCTCACCCCTTGCAGCTTGCGGCTGCCGTTCTGGCACAACCCTTGCTCTTCCTCTGTCACGCAACACCGAACCCCTTGGATAGTGACGGATTATTGGCATGGCGAAGAGTGACGACGCAGCAGTGGCGGACCCTGCAAAAAAGGGCAAGTTGAAAGTCATCATCCTCATTGTGGTGGGGCTGCTGCTGGCCATTGGTGTGTCGGTAGGCGCGACCTGGTTCATCATGCACAAGGCCGAAAGCCTG